>VAZU01000385.1 GCA_005884745.1 Alphaproteobacteria bacterium | reverse complement strand
GCGCTCGCTGGGCTCGGCCGGAACGACGGTGGAGGATCCGACGTGATCCCGGTCACGACCTTCGCGGGCAGGAAAGTGGCCGTGTTCGGGCTCGGCAGCTCCGGGCTTGCGAGCTGCGCGGCGCTTAAAGCCGGCGGCGGCGAGGTGATCGCCTTCGACGACGATCCCGCCAAGGTCGCGGCGGCGGCGAGCCGCGGCATTGCGACCTGCGATCTCAGAGACATCGACTGGACCGGGATCGCCGCTTTCGTGCTCTCGCCCGGCGTTCCGCTCACCCATCCGGTGCCGCATTGGAGCGTCGCGCTCGCCCGCGAGGCCGCGGTCGAGATCATCGGCGACATCGAGCTCTATTGCCGCGAGCGGCGCGCCAAAACCCCCGGGGCGCCGTTCGTCGCGGTGACCGGGACCAACGGCAAGTCGACGACGACGGCGCTCATCGCCCACGTGCTCGCCGCGGGCGGCATCAAAGCCCAGCGCGGCGGCAACATCGGGGTTGCGATCCTCTCGCTCGACCCGCCGGCGCCGGGCCGCGCCCACGTGATCGAGTGCTCGTCCTATCAGATCGATCTCGCGCCGAGCCTCGATCCCTCGGTCGGCATCCTGCTCAATGTCTCGCCGGACCATCTCGATCGGCACGGCGCGATCGGGCGTTACGCGGCGATCAAGGCGCGGCTGGTCGAAGGCGTCCCGGCGAACGGCGCCGCGATCGTCGGCGTCGACGACGAATGGTCGGAGAAAATTGCCGAGCGGCTCGAACGCGCCGGCAAGCGCGTGACGCGAATCTCGGTGCTGCGGCGGCTCGAGAACGGGTTCTACGCCGAGGCCGATCGCATCGTGAAAGCCGAGCCCGGCCGCAAGCCGCGAACGCTGGCGCGCATCGGCGGCATCGGCTCGCTGCGCGGCCGGCACAATGCCCAGAATGCCGCCTGCGCTACCGCGGCGGCGCTCGCGCTCGGGCTCGCGCCGGAGACGATCGAGCGCGGCCTGCGGTCGTTTCCGGGCCTCGCCCACCGCATGGAGCAGGTCGGCCGCAGGGGCCGCGTGCTGTTCGTCAACGATTCCAAGGCGACCAATGCCGATGCCGCCGCCCGGGCGCTAGCCAGCTTCTCGGACATCTTTTGGATCGCCGGCGGCAGAGCGAAATCCGGCGGCATCGCCGCGCTCGCCGAATATTTCCCGCGCATCCGCAAAGCCTATCTGATCGGCGAAGCCGCCGAGGCGTTCGCCGCAACGCTCGACGGCCGCGTCGCTCACGAGGAAGCCGGCACGCTCGATCGCGCGGTCGCGCTCGCCGCGCGCGACGCGGAGGCGTCGCGAAGTTCCGATTCGGTCGTCCTGTTGTCGCCGGCCTGCGCGTCGTTCGATCAGTTCCCGAATTTCGAGATCCGCGGATCGGCGTTCCGCGAGCTGGTGCGCAAGCTCGACGGCGTCGAGGCGGTCGAATCCATCGAGGAGAGCGCCTGATGGTCTCCCGCGCGGAACGCGGTCCGTTTGCCCGCTGGTGGTGGACCGTCGACAAGCCGATGCTCGCCGCGCTGGCGGCGCTGATGCTCGGCGGCATCGTGCTCTCGCTCGCCGCGAGCCCGCTGGTGGCGGCGAGGCTCGGGCTCGACCCGTTTCATTTCGTCAACCGGCACCTGCTGTTCCTGGTCCCGGCCCTCATGGTGCTGATCGCGACTTCGTTGCTCACGCCGCGGCACATCCGCCGGCTGGCGTTCGTCGTGTTCCTCGTCAGCCTGGCGTTGGTCGTCGCGACCTTCTGGTTCGGCGCCGAGGTCAAAGGCGCGCGGCGGTGGATCGTCGTGCTCGGCGTCAACGTCCAGCCCTCCGAGTTTCTGAAACCCGCGTTCGTCATCCTGATCGCCTGGTTGTTCGCGGAATCCTCCCGCCGCCCGGAAATGCCGGCCAACACCATGGCGCTCGGCCTGCTGCTGCTCACGGTGACGCTGCTGGTGCTGCAGCCCGACTTCGGCCAGAGCATGCTGATCGCGCTGGTCTGGGGCGCGCTGTTCTTCATGGCCGGCATGCGGCTGATCTGGGTTTTGGGGCTCGCCGGCGCGGCAACCTTGGGGCTCGCCGCCGCGTATTTCACCGTTCCGCACGTGGCGCAGCGGATCAAACGGTTTCTCGATGCGCTCGAAGCCTTCGCGCAGGGCGGATGGTTCGGCCGCGGTCCGGGCGAAGGCACGGTCAAACGCATTCTGCCGGACAGCCACGCCGATTTCGTGTTCGCGGTGGCGGCCGAGGAGTTCGGCATCGTGCTGTGCCTGATCCTGCTGGCGCTGTTCGCCTTCATTGTGATGCGCGCGCTCGTCCACGCCTTCCGCGCCCAGGATGCGTTCGCCCGCTTCGCGATCGCCGGCCTCGGCATGCTGTTCGGTCTGCAGTCGGCGATCAACATGGCGGTCAATCTGCATCTCATTCCGGCTAAGGGCATGACGCTGCCGTTCATCTCCTACGGCGGCTCCTCGCTGATCTCGCTCGCGTACGGCATGGGCATGCTGCTGGCGATCGCCCGCGAGCGTCCCGCCGCGGCGATGCTGCCGCCGGTCGAGGCGATCGTGCCGGCCGCGGCGGCCGTGCCGGCCGCGGCGGCGCAAACGGCCGGTGCGGCCGGGAGACCGGCCTGATGTCCGAGCGCGGCGGCGGGGCTGGCCGCGCGCCGGTCCTGCTCGCGGCCGGCGGCACCGCCGGTCATTTGTTCCCGGCCGAGGCGCTCGCGGCGGCGCTGTCGCGGCGCGGCGTCGCGGTCGAGCTTGCGACCGACGCGCGAGCCGCGCGTTTCGCGCAAGATTTTCCTGCGACACATCGGCACGTGATTCCCAGCGCGACCTTGCGCGGCCGTGATCCCTGGAACCTGGCGAGCACCGCGTCGATCCTGGCCTGGGGCACGCTCCGATCCTGGATGCTGCTGCGCCGGATGCGGCCCGTCGCGGTGGTCGGCTTCGGCGGTTATCCGACGATCCCCCCGGTGCTGGCCGCGGCATTCTTGAACATCCCGACCCTCATCCACGAGCAGAACGGCGTCATGGGCCGCGCCAATCGCCTGCTCGCGCCGCGCGTTCGCGCGATCGCGACCGGCTTTCCCGGCGTCGTCGATGAGGGCTCGGCCCTCGGCGCCAAGCTCACGGTCACCGGCGATCCGGTGCGGCAAGTCGTGATCGAGGCTTCCGCCATTCCCTATCCGGAGCTCGACCCGATCGGGCATTTGCATCTGCTGGTGTTCGGCGGCAGCCAGGGGGCGCGCATCATGGCCGACGTCGTGCCCGCCGCGATCGAGCGGCTCGATCTGCCGGTGCGTGCGCGGCTGCGCATCGTGCAGCAGGCACGGGAGGAGGATCTCGATCGCGTCAATGCGAGCTATGCGCGGCTCGGCGCGAGCGCCGAGGTCAAGAGCTTCTTTGCGGATCTGCCGGCGCGGATCGCCGCCGCGCATCTCGTCATCTCCCGCGCCGGCGCCTCGACCGTCGCCGAACTCGCCGCGGTCGGCCGGCCGGCGATCCTGGTGCCGCTGCCCCATGCGCTCGACCAGGACCAGCTCGCCAACGCGCAGGTGCTGCACAAGGCCGGCGGCGCTAGGGTGCTGCCGCAGGCCGAGTTCACCCCGGAGCGGCTGGCAAGCGAGATCGCCGCGCTCGCCGGCGATCCGGATCGATTGGTTGCCATGGCGGCCAAGGCCCGCGCCGCCGGCACGCCCGACGCCGCCGAGCGGCTCGCCGACCTCGTGCTGCGGGTCGCGGGAATGCGTTGAATCCTGTAGTGATTGGGATGATCAGTTTGCTGCCGAGCGGCTCGCGTTCTGCCCATCGCCCTGGAGGGCCGGGGCGATCGCAGTTGGCTCGTAGCGAGCG
>VAZU01000384.1 GCA_005884745.1 Alphaproteobacteria bacterium | reverse complement strand
TCGGAACCCCTCACCCGCCTCGCGGACTGCGTCCGCTCGGCACCCTCTCCCGCGTCGACATCGGATGTTTCCGATGTCGACCATTATTACATGATCGAACCCGGCAACAGCCGGGTTCGACTGGGAGAGGGAAAGCGCGCGTCCGCTGCTTGTCCTTCGCAACGACCGCTATCCGCCGTCGATCACGATCACATCCGGGTCCGACTTTTTCGCGAATAGGCGCTCGACCGCGGCGGCGCGGTGCGCCAGCACCAGCCGCTGGTTGATATAGCCCTTGTCGGTGATCTCGCCGGCATCGATCGAGGGCGCGTCCTCGAGCAGCAGCACGCGTCCGATCCGCAGCGACGAGCCGACCTTCTCCGCGTTCCATTCGGCGAAGGCCCTGCGCACGTGCTCGACCACCGACGGATCGCGCGCGAGATCCGGCAAGGACCGCGGCGACGGCGCGCCGGTCAGGCGCTGGCAGCCCGCGGCATTGAGCCACGCCAGCAGACCCGCGCAGGCGCGGCCCTCGCCGGCAACGACGCAGTCCTGCAGCACCGGAGAGGCGGCGGCGAGCGCGCCCACGCGCAACGCCCCGGTATGCACCCAAATTCCGGTGATCAGCTTGAAATCCTCGGCGATGCGTCCGTCGAACAGGAGGCCGCGCGCGGGGTCATCCGGATCGGCGAACCGCACGGCATCGCCGATCTGGTAGAAGCCGTCCGCGTCGAACGCGGCGGCGGTGAGCTCCGGGTTCTTCCAATAGCCGGGCGTGACATGGGGGCCGCGCACGCGCACTTCGAGCTTGCCGGCGGAGGGCACCAGTTTGAGCTCGATGCCCGGGACCGGAACGCCGATCACGCCGGGACGATCGATGGAAAAATGCGCGGCGGTGGCAAGCGGCGCCGTCTCGGTCGCGCCCCAGGCGGACGTCATCGGGACGCGGCGCCCGGTCGTGCGCAATGCGGTCGCTTCGAGCCGGTCCCAAAGATCCTGCGGCAGCGCGGCTGCGGCATAGAAGATGAGCTGCAGCCGCGCGAAGAAGTTTTTCGCCAGGGCCTCGTCGTTTTCGAGATGCGGCAGCAGCGCGCCGTAGCCCGCCGGGACGTTGAAATAGATCGTGGGCGAGACCTCGCGCAGATTGCGCACCGTCTCGCCGATCAGCGAGGGCATCGGCTTGCCGCCGTCGATGTAGAGCGTCCCGGCGTGGCGGAACACGAGATTGAAATTGTGATTGCCGCCGAAGGTGTGGTTCCACGGCAGCCAGTCGAGCAGCACGAGTTCGCCCGCTTCGAGAAACGGCCAGATTTGCCCCAGCGCCTGCTGGTTGGCGGCGAGCATGCCGTGCGTATTGACGACGGCCTTGGGAGACCCGGTCGAGCCGGACGTGAGCAGAAATTTGGCGATCGTTCGCGCGCTGGTGCGTTCGCCAAGGCGCTCGCGATCTCGATGCCGGCCGGCGAGAGCGCCGCGAGCGCCTTGGCGAACGGCGCCGTGTCCGAGACATAGACGAGCCCAGGCTCGAGCAGGCGCGCAACCTCGCGCAGCTTGGCGTGATCCTGACTCTGCAGCGAATAAGCGACCGAGATCGGCGCCACCGGGACGCCGGCCGTGAATCCGGCGAGCATCAGCATCGCATGCTCCAGCGAGTTGCCGGACAAGATCATCAGCGGGCGCTCCGCGGAAAGCCCGCGATCGATCAGCGCCTGGGCCAAGCAATCGACTTGCACCTGCGCTTCCGCATAGGTCAGCCCGCGCCAGCGATCGTTGTCGCGCTCGGCGAGGAACAGCTTCTGCGGCGCCCGCTCGACCGCGCGCCGGAACATCCGCGCGAGACTGGCATCGTGCGGTTCGAGCGTGCGCCGCGACCGCAGCAGGAAGCCGCCGCCGGCAAGCTTTTCGCAAATCACTTCGACCGGAGCGAACTCGATCTCCGGCTCGCGCCGCGACTCTTTCTGCAGGGCATGTGACACGGGATTCATCATCCTTCCTCCATGGCCGTCGTTCCGGGGCGCCGCGAAGCGGCGAACCCGGAATCCATGAACACCGATCTGGGAACACTTGCGCGGACGGTGTTCATAGGTCCCGGGTTCCCTCGCTGCGCTCGGGCCCCGGGACGACACATTTCGTGTTTCGTGTTTTCACTGCACTGGCTTCTCGGGCGCTACGCATAGCGCCGCGCCGCAGATTGCCGCGAGCAGTCCAACAATGCCAGCAGCTCTTGCAGACTCCGCTCCGGCGTTTTCCCCGCCGTGTCGAGAATGAGATCCGCCTTGGCGTAGAGCGGCTCGCGGCTGGTGAGAATCGAAATGAGATCGTCCATGGCACGATCGTTGTTGGCCATCGGGCGCAGATCGCCCTGCTCGACGACGCGCCGCATGTGCTCCTCGGGATCCGCCTTGAGCCACACCGTCCGGCAGGAAGAGGACAGCAGCTCGAACGTGCCGGGCTCGGTGACGAGACTGCCGCCGGTCGCCAGCACGAAGCGCGGGTGGCGCTCTAGGATCGCTTCGAGCGCGGTGCGCTCGTTGCGGCGAAACACCTCCTGGCCGAACAGCTCGAACAGCTGGCTCAAGCCGATGCCGCTCTGCCGCTCGATCTCGCGGTCGAGCTCGATGAACGGCACGTCGAGCCGCGCGGCGAGCCCGCCGCCGAGCGTCGACTTGCCGGAACCGCGTAAGCCGATCAGCGCAATGCGCTCTTCCCGCGTGTCGATCGAGGGGCCGGAGAAGCGCGCCAGCAGCAGGTCGCGCGCTTCCGCCAGGTCCGCCGGAGGGAGCCGGTCGAGAAACCGGGTCAGCAACAGGGAATCCACGGAACGGTCGGGCCGCTCGTCGACGAGCTCGCGCAACGGCACGCCGATCGCATGCGCGACCCGGCGCAGCAGCACAATCGAAAAATTGCCGCTGCCGGATTCGAGCTGCGCCAGATAGCGCTCCGAAACCTTGGAATGCCGGGCAAGCAGCTTGCGCGACATGCCGCGGCGGCTGCGCATCGTGCGCACGCGATCGCCGACCCGCCGGAGAAATTCCGCGAGGTCGTCGGCGGCCGGCTTGGCCGGCCCGGCTCGTCCCGCCGGCCGCGCCGGCCGGCGGCGCGATTGCACTGGCAGCTTGGGCATGGACCCATCCAGGAACTGCATTATAATGCATCACAGAAACACGCCGCCGTAAACCTTCGGGGTCGGTTTTTGCCGGCGGACACCCCCGGGGAAACAGCATTTCAGGGAGACGTCCGATGGACGCAACGGGGCCGGGGCGCGCCTACAACGCGGTCAGCGATTTCATCGACGCCAATGTCGAGCGCGGCCTCGCCGACAAAATCGCCTTCACCGACCCGCAGCGCACGCTGCGCTACGGCGAACTGCAGGCCGCCACCTGCCGGTTCGGCCGCGGCCTGCGGACGCTCGGACTGCGCCAGGAGAGCCGCATCGTCCTCATCCTGCTCGATACCGTGGATTTCCCGATCGCGTTCTGGGGCGCGATCCGCGCCGGCATCATCCCGGTGCCGCTCAATACGCTGCTCACGCCGGAGCAATACGCCTACATGCTCGAGGACAGCCGTGCGGAAGCG
>VAZU01000388.1 GCA_005884745.1 Alphaproteobacteria bacterium | reverse complement strand
GAGCACGTCAGATTCCGTTCGCCGTTCGTATGGAAGCCCTATGAAGGCAAGGACGCCGTGCAAATGATCCTCGGTACCGTCGTCACGGTCTTCGAGGATTTCAAATACGTTCGCGAATTTCACAATAGAACCGGCTGCGTGCTCGAGTTCACGGCGCGCGTCGGCGACCGGTCGCTTCACGGCGTGGACCTGATCGAATTCGACGACGCGGGGAAGATCGTCGACTTCGAAGTCATGATCCGGCCGGCCAATGCGCTCCAAGCCCTGGGCGCGGAGATGGGCAAGCGCCTCGCCGCCAGGGCCAAAAGTTAGTCGCCAAATCCGGCGCCGACGATCAAGCGATCGAATGGCTGCGACGGGCAGTCGCGGCCGCTCCGCAATGGCCGCTCCCACGGGCGTTGCTTGCCGCAGCGCTCGCGATGACTGGACATGGGGCGGAGGCCCAGGAGACGCTCAAGCGTTACCTGTCGCTCAGCGGGACCAGAGCGAGGACCATCGCCCAATGGAAGGGACAGTTGCCCTCTGATAATCCGGTCTTCTTGGCCTATGCCGCGCGGGTCACGGAGGGTCTGCGAAAAGCCGGACTGCCGGAGTGATCGGCAAGGGGGCGCCCGGCCTTCGCGCGGCAAAAATTCGTCGAGCACCTGCGCGCGGGGGGATGAGGCGGCCAATCGGCCGCCGATCGTTCGGAGCGATCCCTGCCTCGGGACCCGATCGGGAGTCCGTCCAGAGCCGGGAAACGCGAAAAGATTTCGCCCGAGGAAGAATCGGTTACCTGCGATTGCTGGCGAATCACCGGTAAGAATCCGCGAAGCCGCAGGCCAAGGATGTGACATCCAGCAGGAGAATCGCGTGAGCACCCCACAATCGCCCAGCACCGCCGAGCGCGCCTATTTGATTTGGGAGCAAATGGGCCGTCCCGAGGGACAAGCGCTGGAACATTGGCTTCGAGCCGAGGTCGAGCTCACCGCCGAGCCGGCCGCCTCGATGCCGCGCTCCGATCGAGCGGCACGAATGCCGCGGCGGGCTCGACGCAAGAAGGCGTGAGCTTCGCCGGGCCGAAACCGGACCGGAACGGCCCGTGACGGCGGCCCCGTGCCGCCGGGCCGCGCTCGGGCGACACGACCGCAGGGTCCGCGGATCAGCCCGCGGCACCCGCGCCGCGCCAGCGGGTCAACGCCGGCACGAGCAGGACCAGCGCATAGGTCCCCATGGCGAGCCGCGGGCTGAAAAGACCGACGCCGGCCGACAGTACGGCGATGCCGATCAGCGCCGGCAGCGCGACCTTGGCCTCGCTGGCCTGGCCGGTATCCTCCTCGGCTTCCGACGCGCGCACCAGCCACCAAGCCGCGCCGGCCGCCAGGATCGTGTTCGCCGCATAGAGCCAGACCGCGGGCGCGAAGTCGACGTGGCGGCCCACGACCATCGTCGAAAACGGCATGCAGGTGATGAATAACAAATGCACGAACGACCATCGCACGAAGGTCTTGCCGACGTGGGCGCGGGTGCCGCCGAGCCGCGAAATGGTTCGCCAGCGCACGCCGATCACGAAGAAGCTGACCAGATACGCGATGAAAGGCCCGGACCACAGCAGATGTCCGATCGCGCTCAGCAGTTCCCGATTGCTGCCGGGATGCAAATCCTGCGGAAACCGCAGATCGATGACGAGCAGCGTCATCGCCACCGCGAAGATGCCGTCGGTCAGCGCGTCGAGGCGGGCTTTGGCGATCATCGCGGCCTCCGCTCAGCGCGGGATCAGCACCCAATAATCCAGATCGAGGATCACGGCGGGATCATAGTCCGCGCCGGTCTGATAAGGAAAATCGGCGCACGGCCGGTCCTTGGCGGCGACCGTGCGGACCCGGAGCGCACCGACGTCGCCGCGCCCGGGTAGCTCCGCCCGGGAGAGCACCTGCGACCAGGCGAAGACCGTGTCCCCGGCGAACAGCGCGTTGAAGCTCAGCGCGCGGGCAATCGACATGACGTGTCCGCCGTAGATGAGCCGGCGGCCGAAGCGGCCTCGCTTCTCGGTGAACAGATTGAAATGCACCCGCGCCGTGTTCTGGTAGAGCCGGGTCGCCAGCTGATGCTCGGCTTCCTCGACCGTCATGCCGTCGCGGTGGTCGAGCTTTTCGCCTGGCGAATAATCTCTCCAGCGCCGCGGGGAACCGGCCAGCTCGAAGTCGTAGGAGTTTTGCTCGATCGACGGAAAAGCGGCGCCGAGCGCGGCCGGCTCGAGTGCCTCTGCGAGTTTCGGCACATGATCGCCGGGAGCTACGGCCGCCTCGTCGCGCTTTCGCACCATCACCCAGCGCACGTATTCGAGCACGCGCGTGCCGTCCTGGCGCAAGC
>VAZU01000387.1 GCA_005884745.1 Alphaproteobacteria bacterium | reverse complement strand
GAACGCAGTATTGCCACCCAACGGCGGCACTTCGAGTGCGTAGAGCATGCTGGCTTTGGGCGGCAGCTCCAGATACGACATGTCGGTGTGCCACACCGCTTCCCCGGCGCCGAGGCTGCCGATCGGTTCGCCGTTCACCAGCACGTTGGATACGACATAGATCTCCGGCATGCCTTCGACGAAGCGCCGGCCGGTTTCCTGGATCGGCGCCCAGTCGAGCTCGCCGAAACGCCGGCTGAAGGCGATGAGTCCGGCGTCGTCGAGCGTCTGGTCCCGGATGAGGATCACCGAATGGTCGAGCCACGCACGCGTGATCCGGGAGAACCAGGCGTCGTCGAGCCTCGTGAGATCGACTCCGCGTATTTCGGCGCCGAGCGCTGCGCCCGTGGGCATGATTTCGATGCCTCGCTCGTCGAAGGAGCGGTCGAGCTCGGCTTCGGGACTGACAGGCATGTTGGCCTCCGATACCACGTCCGGTGCGGATCTTGTCGTGGCGAGCAGCGTATCACCTGGTTCGAGCACCGAGAACCGGGTCGAGGAAACGCTCCCGTCTGCGACGTGAGCCGGGGCAAGCTGCGAAGCCGGGCAAGGTTGGGCTGACCTTGTCCGGATCGCGCCGCGCGGTAATGGAACAGATTTCATGAGCCGGATTTATCTCGTTCGCCACGGCAGGGCGGCCGCGGATTGGGGTTCTCACGTCGATCCCGGGCTCGATGATGTCGGACGAACCCAGGCCGAGGCAATGGCCAGCGAGCTGGCGCCGAAAGGACCGCTGCCGCTCGTCGCGAGCCCGCTGCGGCGCACGCGCGAGACCGCGGCGGCGCTGGAGCGGCGATGGGAGCTCGGGGCGCGGATCGAACCGCGGGTCGGCGAGATCCCCTCCCCGGTCGAGGATCTCGCCGCCCGCGCCGAATGGCTCCGCGGCATCATGCCGTGCCGCTGGCCGGAGCTCGCGGAACCCCTCCAGCGCTGGCGCGAGGCGGTGATCGAGGCGCTGCGGGCGCTGTCCGAGGACACCATCGTGGTCTCGCACTACATCGCCATCAACGTCGCGGTCGGACACGCGCTGGGAGACGCACGCGTGACCTGCTTTCGGCCGGATTATTGCTCCTGCACTTTGCTCGATGTGGCAGATGGCAGGCTTGTCCTGATCGAGCTCGGCGCGCAAGGCGCAACCCGCGTGCTCTAGGGCCGAGACATGCAAGCCGTCCGCCGGATTCGTAAGCTCGTGCAGAAAGCCATGCCCTCTTGGTAACCGTGGTGATCGCCCTGCCGCTCCAGGCCTCCGGTGCGCCCTCCGACGCGCCCCCGCCATTGCCGCGTCCGCGTCCGGCCGAGGCGCCGCCTCGGACCGCACCGCACGAGGCCGCGCCGGCGGAACATGCGCAGCCGGAACCTGCGATCGATCAGGCGTGCCTCGATCGGCTTGGTGCCGCCGGAATCGAATTCGAATCGATCACGCTGCCCCCGGCGTCCAAATCGGGGTGCGCCATCGACACGCCTGTGCGCCTCAAGGCCGTCAAACTGGCGCCGCGGTGGAGAATCTCGATCCGGCTGCCCGACGAGCCGACGCTGTCCTGCCGCTTCGGCGAACGTTTCGGCCACTGGCTGCGCGACCTCGTCGCCCCGCTCATCGCCGGCGAGCTCGCGGTCGAGCTCAAGTCGGTTCGCACCGGCCCGGGTTATGAATGCCGCAACCGCAATCGCGCCGAGGCGGGAAAAATCAGCGCGCATGCGTCCGGGCTGGCCGCCGATGTCGCGAGCTTCGAGCTCGCGAACGGCAGGACGCTCACTGTCAAGCCGCAGGGCGACGAGCACATGCAGGCCACGGTCGCCGCCATCCGCGTCGCCGCATGCGGCTGGTTCACGACGGTGCTGGGGCCGGGGTCGGATGCGGCGCATGCGGATCACATGCATGTCGACATCATGCAGCACGGCTCGAGCGATCGCTACCGCATCTGCCAGTGACACCCAGTCTCGTTATGCCCGGCCCCGGATCAAGTCCGGGGCAGGCTCTTGTGCCGGGCATCCACGAACTGAACCCGATGTATCAGATGTATCAAAGGCGTGGATGGCCGGGATAAGCCGGGACAAGCCCGGCCATGACGATTCCACAGCTAAAGGCCGAGACGCGATCTCGGCGCGCGGGTCAGCGACCCCACGCCACGCCGAGGACCAGTCCCATGCCGAGCGCCAAGGCCAGGGCCGGCAACGGTCGCCGCTCGATCATCACCACAACGGCATCCGTCGTGTCGCGCTTGGCGGCTTTGCGCTGCCTCGACGCCTGTTTGGTGCTTGGCCTCGATGTTCGGGCTTTCTGCTGCGGCGCCTTGCGCGCCTGGGAAGCGTTGGCCATGAGAACCACCTATACGAGCCGACCTTCAGCGCAACGCCGGAAGGATCGGGAGGTTCCCCGGCGGCTTCGGGCGATCGAGCAACAGCCCAATGCATCGGACACTCATCCCGCAGCCGCCGCCTGCAAATAACAGAACAGATAGGCGCGGCCGGTCACCCCTTCGTTGGTATTAAGATCGATCAGCAACAGGCTCGCGTGGTCGATCGTCTGCGCGCTGGTCTCGAGCGGGCGCGCCATCGGCGCTTCCACCGCCACACGGCGCGCGCGCCGCGAATGGTCAGGGCCGCGGTCATGCCGCCCCCGCGGCCTTGCCGTTCGCATGGAGCGCCAGGATATCGCGGACGGCGCGATTGAGCGGGGTCGCCACCCCGACCGAGTTGCCGAGCTCGACCACGCCGCCGCTGAGCCAGTCGACCTCCAGGCGGTTGCCGCGGTCGAGATCGTTGTGCATCGAGGACGTCATTTCGGCAGGCAAGCCGTCGCAGAATTTCATGCGTTGCTCGGGAAATTCCTCGCTCAGCGCGATGCCGCAGGCGCGCCCGACCGCGACGACTTCGCGCATGAGATCGAGAAAGAACGCCCGGGTGCGGGGGTTTTGCCGGATCGGCCCGATCGTGCGGCGAATGCTCGAAGTCGCCCCCGACATGGCGACCAGGAACACGAATTTCTCCCAGATCGCGCGCTTGATGTCGGCGCTGAACTCCGCGTCGATCCCGCCGCGGGTGCATGCTTCGAGCAGCGCCTCGGCGCGCGCAGAGCGGCGGCCGTCGTATTCGCCGAATACGAGCCGCTGCATCTTGCCGATATGACGGATTACGCCCGGACCCGCAATGGAGGCGCCCACGTAGCACACGCCGCCCATCACCGCCGGCTCGCCGAGAACGCGGCGGAGGACCTCGTCCTTCTGCACGCCGTTCTGGAACGAGACGACCGAGGCGCCGGCGCGGACCAGCGGCTCGATCTGCCGCGCCGCCTGCTCGGTGTCCCACAGCTTGACCGCGACGATGACGAGATCGACCGGCCCGATCGCCTGGGGATTGTCGCCGGCCTTGACTTGCGCCAGCCTGATGTCGCCGAGCGGGCTCTCGACGGTAAGCCCGCGCTCGCGCATCGCCGCCAGATGCGCGCCGCGGGCGAGGAAGGTGACGTCACTGCCGCCGGCGGCAAGGCGCGCGCCGAAATAGCCGCCGACCGCTCCGGACCCCATGATGGCGATGCGCATGTCGAGCTCCCGGCGAATGGCTCCATACGGGAAACAGGCGGCCGGAGCGCGCGAGCGCCGCGGTTGGGTGGAATCGCGGATAGCGACTACAGTGTGGCAAATTTCACGAGGGGCCGGAATGGCTTGCCGGGAATGACTTTCATTCCGCGGCGGCATGCGGACGCTACTTTGAGATGAAGCAATGCTCGCTCACGCTGACTGCCGATCCGGGATAGAGTCCGTTCGATGCTAGCGCGCTTGCCCGACTTGCCCGAGACGATCCGTTCGATGTGGCCGTACCGGCCGAACTTCGCCCGCGTGAACGGCTGGCGCATGCACTATGTCGACGAGGGAGCCGGCGATCCTTTGGTGCTGCTGCACGGCAACCCGACCTGGGGCTTTCTCTATCGCGATTTCGTAAAACCGCTGACGGCGGCCGGGCGCCGCGTGATCATCCCCGACATGATCGGATTCGGGCTTTCGGAGAAGCCGACGCGGGAAGACGCACATAGTCTCGACGGCCACATCGCCAATCTCACAGCCTTGCTGCGCCAGCTGGATCTCCGGCGCATCACGCTCGTCTGCCACGACTGGGGCGGCCCTACCGGGCTCGGCTTCGCGCTCACCAACCGTGAACGCATGCATGCGCTGGTGCTCATGAGCACCTGGGCGTGGCCGCTGCCGCCGGCCGAGTTCCACACCCGCATGTTCCCGTGGCGGATGATGCACGCGCCGCTCCTCGGGCCGTATCTGCTCGGGCGCCACAATGCGCTCGCCGCGCGCGGCATCTATTTGTCGGTGGTGGATCGGGAAAAGTTCCGGGAACGAGCCCAGGCGGCCTACACGGCGGTCCTGCCCGATCCGGCAACGCGACTGTTGACCTGGACCTGGCCGCGCTGGATTCCGCTCGACGATCATGCCCGTGCATTTGCGCGCTTCCGCTGGATCGAGCACGAGCTGCGTTCGTGCGCGCTGCCGACGCTGATGGTCTGGGGCCGCGAGGACGACGTGTTCGATCCCGACACGTTTTGCCGGAAATTCACGACGCTGCTGCCTCACGCCGAGGGCCCGCATTGGGTGACCGGCCGGCATTTCCTGCAGGAGGATTCC
Source organism: Alphaproteobacteria bacterium (assembly GCA_005884745.1). Classification (GTDB taxonomy): domain Bacteria; phylum Pseudomonadota; class Alphaproteobacteria; order Rhizobiales; family Xanthobacteraceae; genus AP-16. Next base: position 757 of record VAZU01000387.1, on the reverse strand, counting down.
GGGCCGGAGATCGCCGCGCTCATCGTGGAATTTCTGCAACGTCACGCGCGAGACGAGCCATGAGCAGGGTCGAAGTCAGCAAACAAGCCGAGCTTTTCGGCAAACGCCGGGCCCTGGTCCTGGTGGAGGATCGGATCGGGCATTATCCGGAGTTTCGCGACTTCTTCGGCCGCACGTTCGACTTCGGCCGCCGCGGTCTGGCCGAGCCGGGGTACGTGAGCGCCCCTTCCGGTCTCACCTATGCGCTCGTCTTCATCGGCCGCAGCGGCGAGCCGTTTCCGGACGGGGTGGAGATTCATGCGCTGATCCCGGAGCTGGAGCCGCTCGACGACGAACTTGTCGATCGCGACCTTTGGGCGATCCTGTGCTGGATGATCGAGGGCGTAGGCGGTGATTGGAAGGTGGCCGATCTTTTGGCGACGGGGCGCCTGCTGCGCATACCTGCCGCGTCCGCGTGACGGGTCGAGGCGTGCGCGAACGCCCTCACGTTCCCGCGTCGGCGAGTTTGGCTGCGAGGCGCTCGGCAATCCCGTTGGTTTCGAGAAAGCGTGCGGTTGCCGGGGCCCCATAGGCGGCGCCGGCGGTCCCCGAAGCTCCCTGCAGATCGCGAAGCAGTATGCGCAGCGAGGCGGGATCATCGACATCATACCAGGGCGCGAGCTCGACAACGGCGAGGCCGAGATCGGCCGCGCGTGCTCGCGTCTGTTCGGCGACGCGTTGCGTGCTCCAATCGATATCCCGGAACACATCGGCGTGC
>VAZU01000024.1:5767-15545 GCA_005884745.1 Alphaproteobacteria bacterium | reverse complement strand
CGCGGGTCGCGACGCTCTTCACGCAATCGGTCGAACCCGGGAACGGCACCAGTTCGACACGAAATCCCGCTTGCGTGAACCAGCCCATCTTGGCCGCAATGGCGAATGGCGCCGCCGCGGCGCTGACCGTGCGCGCGCAAAACCCGACCCGCAGCGTGGTTTCGGCCTGCGCGCCCGCCGCGGCGAGCAAGGCCGCGAGCGCCGCGGCGAGCCTTAGATGTTTCACAGGGTTCCTCCCTTTTTCTGCGCCGAGGCGACGGCATCGACCTTCTGCGAGACATCCCAGAACAGCACGCGGCGCCGCACCCCGTTGACCATGCCGTTGAGGATCAGCCCCAGCACGGAGAGGATCAGCAGCACCGAGAACTGGCCGGCGACGTCCATGGTGAAATTCATGCTCTGGATCAGCATGCCGAGCCCGGATTGCGCGCCGACGAACTCCGCGACGATGGCGCCGATCAGCGCGAAGATCATGGCGATTTCCAGCCCGGCGAAGATATAGGGCATCGCATTGGGCAGCCGCAGCATCCAGAACACCTGCCAGCGGCTCGCGGCGAGCGAGCGCATCAGGTCGACTTTCTCCTCTTCGGCCGAGCGCAGGCCGACGATGGTGTTGACCATCAGCGGGAAGAACGCGACGAGCGCCGCGTTGACGACCTTGGAGGTCAGCCCCAGGCCGAACCAGACGATGATCAGCGGCGCCAGCGCCACCTTGGGCATCGCCTGGAACATCACGATGAACGGATAGAGGAAATATTCGATGGAGCGGCTCAGCGCCACCGCAATGCCGAGCGCGAAGGCGAGCACCGTGCCGACCACGAAGCCGATCAGCGTCTCGGCGAGCGTGATGCCGATGTGGTTGAGATAGAGCGCGCTGGCGATGCCGCGGTAGAGCGCGGTGAAGATGCTCGACGGCGTCGGCAGGATGAAGGCCGGCACATCGAGCAGGCGCACCAGCGCTTCCCACACCGCAAGGGTAACGGCGATCAGCATCAGGCGCAGCACGAAATTGACCAATCCGCCGGTCATGCGTGTCATTCGATACCTCCACCGGCGTTGAGCGCGGCACGGATCCGCCGCACGTAGCCGCCGAATTTTTCATGCGTCATCACGTCGAGCGAGCGCGGCCGCGGCAGCTCGACCGGGAACAGATCGGCGATGCGGCCCGGGCGCGGCGTCATCACCGCGATGCGGTCGGCGAGGAACACCGCCTCGGCGGTCGAATGGGTGATGAACACCACGGTCTTGCGGCGCTCGAGCCAGATTCTTTGCAGCTCGACGTTCATCGCCTCCCGGGTCAACGCATCGAGCGCCCCGAACGGCTCGTCCATGAGCAGCAAGGCGGGATCGTGGATCAGCGCGCGCACCAGCGACACGCGCTGCTGCATCCCGCCGGAGAGCTGCCAGGGATAGCGGTGCTCGAAGCCGGAAAGTCCGACGAGCGCCAAGAGCTCCATCGCGCGCTCCGTCATGCGCGCACGCCCCAGGCGCTGCACGTCGGCCGGAAGCAGCACGTTGCCAAGCACGCTGCGCCACGGAAACAGCACCGGAGATTGGAACGCCACGCCGATGTCCCGGCGCGGGCCTTCGATCGGGACATCGTTGAGCAACGCGGTGCCGCCGCTTGCCGGGATCAATCCGGCGAGAATTTTCAGGAGCGTCGATTTTCCGCAGCCCGAAGGGCCGACGATTGCCAGAAATTCGCCTTCGCCGACCGAGAAATCGACTTCGTGCAGCGCCTCGACGCCGTCGAGGGCACCGTAGCGCTTCGACAGCGCTCGGACCGTGATGACGTTGCCGGCAAGTTCGATGCTCGGCGCGACGGCGCGCAAGGTTTCCTCCGAGGTGTTCTTGTTGTTGGGCCGGCCGCCGATGCCGGCAATCGGCCGCCACCGCATCGGCCGGCCTCGGCCGACGCTCAGGCTAGGGCGAGCCCGCCGGTGCGGTCAACGCGAGCGGCGTCGCGCCTGCCCGACCGGGGCCCCCTGCTTGGCGCGGTTCTATGGGATCGATGCCCGGCGGCCAAGTCCTTTTCTTGCCGCGGGATTCCTCCGGTGGCGCGATTCCTCGGAAGCGACCCGAAATCCACAGCAGGCCCGATCTTGTCCATGCGACGGAGCGGGCGCTGGTATCCTCGGGCCCGATATTGTTCTATAGGCGGGACAAATCGAGCGTGGGGGTGGCCATGAACGACCTGATCGATCGACTGCGCGTGAGCGCCGAACCGGTGGGGAAACTGCTGCTGGAAGCGGCCGACGCCTTGCAGAATGCGCAGGCGCGCATCGCCGAGCTCACCGAAACCTTGCGCGCGATGGTCGAGATCGGCAACAGCCAGCGCTCGCGCGAGTTCGCGGACGTCAAGAAGACCCTGACCAAGGCGCGGGCGCTGCTCTCGGCGGGTTCCGTCGTGCCGCCCGGGCCGGCAATGCCGGGGATGGCGGCGCATGCGGAAGCGGCACCGGCCGAGATCGCATCCGCCGCTCAACCGGAGGAAACCAAAGGCCGCGAAGAAGAAATCGTGAGCGGGATGTACAAGGAGATCCAGAACCTGCTCCGGTACTCGGCGTGAGGCGGAGCGCTGGCAGCGAGCGGCAGTTCCTCGAACGCCTAGCGCGGCAGGACGGGGCGCCCGCGAACGGCAGGGAATCCGGATGGATGGGGGCACCATGGCCTTGAGCGGGCGATTGCAGACCCTGGCTGCGGGAATCTTGGCGGCAACGATCCTGTTGCTCGACGGTTCGGTTCAGGCCCAGCAAAACGTGCCGCCGGGATTCGGGCCGCCGCTGCAATACACCTCCAAGCCGGGGCACGAGTACGATGCGCTCTTCGCGGCGAACGTTTCCTGGTTGAAAAGCAAGCTGACCGATCGCAAGCGCCGCCGGCGCGAGGCGCAAAACAGTTTCCGGCTCGAGCCCGCGGCCACCAAGCCGCAGATCCAGGCCGTGATCGATCTGCTCGACAAGGAAGTCAAAGAGACCGAGGCCGCGCTTACCGTGGTCCGGGTCCGCTCGCCGGATCCTGCCGCCCAGAAGCAGCTGGTGAAAACCAACGTCGAAGCCTGGATCAAGGCATTGGCCGACCGGGCGGAGAATTATCGCAAATATGCGGAAGAGGCCGAGGCGAAAGCCAAGGGGGCAGCCAAGCAGCTCGAGGCCGCGCGATATCGGCTGGACGTCGACGACAACAAGCAGATCGCGGACAAAGCCGAGCAGGAAACCAAGGCGCTGGGCGCAGACTTGAAGGCCGCGGGGTTGTAGGGAGTCCGACTGATTACTTCGAAGCGCCGAGCATTTCCGCGGTTCGTTTGGCAATCAGCGTGAGGCATTCGCGCTTCACCTCCCCCTGAAAGGGGGAGGTCGGGCGAGCGTCGCTAGACGCGAGCCGGGAGGGGGTCTCAAACGATCCCCACCCGACCGCTTTCGCGGTCGACCTCCCCTTTTCAAGGGGAGGTGAAGAGAGTTTGCGGCGCGGCCTGAATCACAAAAGCCGATTCATTTCGAACTCTTCAGACCGATTCGGTATTCCCGACTTCACCCCGCGGGCTGCAGGCGGAAATGCACGCCGGCGAGATGAAAGGAATTTCCATCGATCCTATAGCCTCGCGCCGCGGCCGTGGCGCAGGCGCGGCCGACGTCGGCGACTTCGATCCGTAGTCCTCCGAGGCATTCGGTCCTGGCGTCCGCCGTCTTGACGAACCGGATGGCGCCCTGCGCGAGCGCGATGGTCGGATCATGTCCGCCGCCGCCGACCGGCAGCTCGAGAATGCTTCCCCAGTGCCGCGCGAGAGCCTCCGGCTCCGGCGTTTCGATTTCGGTCTCGACCAGCGCCTTTGTTTGATCGGTGCGGATCGCGGCGCGCCAATCCGGGCCGGCCGGGTGATAGGCGCCGGAGAGATCCTCGCCGCGGCGCGTATGGTTGAGCTCGATCATCGCGGCGCGGCAGTCGCGCGGATGCAGCTGAATGCCCAGATATTCCGCGTACTCGATCACGTTGGCGACGCGGATGCCGAGCGCCTCCGCGTGGCGCCGCCGCCGCTCGGGGTCGCCGCAGTCGAAGATCGCCATGTAGCCGCCGTGGCCGCCGGAGCGATCGAGGAAGCGCCCGGCCGCGGTGTTCGGCTCAACCGGCGCCACGAGTTCGAGAAAGCTCGTGCCGATCGGCAACAGCGCATTGACCAGGCCGTATTTAGCGACCCCGGAATCGCGATGGCAGATTTCGAGGCCCAGGATCGCCCGAATGTCGGCGAGGACCGGCTCGAGCTCGCGCGCGACCAGGCAGATCTGCCGCAGCCGCAAATAATCGGCCATTTTGGCTCCATGCCTTACCAAAGCACCCGGGAATACCGATATACGCTGCCGAGCCTGCAGGAGAAATTCAATGGCCCGCTTCACCCGTTCCTTGCTGGTGCTGGTTGCGCTGTTCGCCGCGCTTGCCTTCGTGGCGGCGGACGCGAACGCGCGCGCGGGCGGCGGATCGAGTTTCGGCAGCCGCGGCATGCGCACGTTCAGCCCGCCGGCGCCGACCCAAACCGCGCCCAATGCCGCCTCGCCGATCGAGCGCTCGATGACGCAACCGAGCGCGCCGGCGACCTCGCCGGCAACGGGCGGATGGTTCGGCCGGCCCGGGCTCCTGGGCGGGCTTGCCGCCGGATTCCTCGGCGCAGGTCTGTTCGGGCTGCTGTTCGGCCACGGAATGTTCGGCAATCTCGGCGGCTTTGCCTCGATCTTCGGCCTGTTGCTGCAGCTGGCGCTGATCGTCGTCGTCGCCCGGCTGATCTGGGGCTGGTACCAGCGGCGCAATGCGCCGGCTTACGCCGGCGGCGGCGCATCGATGCTGCGTGGCATGATGCCGGGCGCGGGCGCAGCCCCTGGCACCCCGGGCGGCGCCACGCCTGCCGGAGGCGGCAGCGTCGCCGTCGGCAAGGCGGATTATGACGCGTTCGAGCGGCTGCTCGGCGAAGTCCAGGCCGCTTATGGGGCCGAGGATCTCGGTGCGTTGCGGCAGCGAGTGACGCCGGAAATGCTGGCGTATTTCTCAGAGGGTCTCGCCGCCAACGCCAGCCGCGGCGTCGTCAACCACATCTCCGACGTGAAGCTCCTGCAAGGCGACCTCGCCGAGGCCTGGCGCGAGCGCGATGGCGAATATGCGACGGTCGCCATGCGGTTCTCGCTCATCGACCAGACGGTCGAGCGCACGAGCGGCCGCCCCGTCGAGGGCGATCCGATCCGGCCCACCCAGGCGACCGAATTATGGACTTTCAGGCGCGCGCCCGACGGTCCCTGGCTGCTCTCGGCGATTCAGCAGACGAACTGACAAATCATCATGCCCGGTCGGTGCGGCCGGGCACGATGAGCCGCGCGGCACCTCATTGCGAGGAGCCGGTCAACAACGGCGTGATGCGCCGGATGGTGACGCGGCGGTTTTCGCGGGAGGGTCCCGGCGTCTGCACCTTGAGCTGCTGGGCGCCGTAGCCCTGCGTCGTCAAATTCTCGGGCGGCACCTGGAAGTTCTGGGTGAGGATGACGGCGACGGATTCCGCGCGGCGGTCGGACAGCGATAGATTGTCGACGTCGTTGCCGACCGCGTCGGTATGGCCCTCGATCAGGAACACCTCGTTGGGATTGCGCCCGACCACTTGATTGATCGCCTCGGCGATGTTCGCGAGCAGCGGGATCTGGTCCGGAGCGACTTGCCACGATCCGAACTCGAAGGTGATCGTGTTCAGATCGACGCGCCGCATGCGGTCGCGCAGCGCCGGACTGAAGCGGACTTCGTCGAGCGTGTAGGCGCGCTCGATCGGCTCGATCGGCGGCGCTTCCAGCGCCGCAAAGATTCGCTCCCGCGGAGCGTATTCCATTTCGACGATGTATTCGTCCCGCGGGATCACGATGCGCGGCGGCGGCAGCGACACGAAGATTTCCACGCCAGCGGGACCTCGCATGCGGTTGTCGATCAGGACGAACTCGCGGCCGTCCCGGGTCCGGCGCACACGGCGCAGCAGGCGGCCGCTCTCGTCGACGTAAGTGACGATCTCCACGTCGCCCGGACGCCGCACCAATGTGACGATTTCGCCCGGACGGCGCTCGACGCGAACGTCCTGGCCGGTCAGGCGGAAACGCGCGACTTCGTCATGACGGACGAACGCGCGGCCGTTCTCGCGGATGATCATGCGGTGATCCGGCTCTTCGATCACGGTGCGCTGCCCGTTGTTCTCGGTGCGCTCCTGCCGCTGCTGGCGCATCGTTTCGAACTGCTGCGGCCCGCGCTGATCACCGACAGCGGGCGCCCCCGGCGCGCCGGGTTGCGGCTGACCCGGCCGCGCATTCTGCGGCCCGATCGGAACGCCGGGCGCCGGCGGGCGCTGGGTATCCTGGCGCTGGCCGCGTTGCGGCGCGCCCGGCGGCTGGCCTCCAGGTTGCTGGGTCGTTTGCGGCCGAGCCGGCGCGCCGGGCGGCTGGCCAGGTTGCTGCGTCGTTCGCGGCTGGCCGGGGCCGGGCTGCACTCCCGGAGCTTGGCCGGGTTGTTGCGTGGTTCGCGGCTGACCGGGACCGGGCTGCGCGCCCGGAGCTTGGCCGGGTTGTTGCGTGGTTCGCGGCTGGGTGGGGCCGCCTGGCTGCGCTCCCGGAGGCTGGCGCCGCTCCTGCTGAATTGGCTCGCGCTGTGCACCCGAAGGCGGGGTCGGCTGTTGGGTCGTGCGCGGCTGACCGGGCTGCGGCCCGCCGGGAGCCGGACGGCGTTCCTGCCGTTCCTGCTGCTGGGTACCTTGCGGCTGGCCTTGCGCGCCGGGCGGGCGGCGATCCTGCTGCGTGTCTTGCCGCTGATCGCGTCGGGGGCCTTGCGGCGGCTGAGCGCTTTGGGGCCCGGGACGTTGCGGCTGGACTTGCGGCTGCGCGCCTTTGGGCGGAGCAGGCTGCTGCTCCTTGCGCCGCTCCTCCCCGGGCTTTTGCGGTTCGGCCTGTGCCAGCAATTGGGACGACGGAATCGACGGCGCGACCTGCGCCGCGAGGGAGCCGCAGCCCAGCGCCAGCGCGGCGACCACGATCGTGCTCGGCAGCAGCGTGCGTTTCTTGGAAACCAGGTTCATGTGCCCGCCTCGGAAATATGGGTCCGGCCGGCACTCGCCACACAATCGTGCTCGGACTGTGGCAACCCTTGCGGAACGGACTCGCGCGCCGGCGCGGCGAGCCGGGCGCATCCGCGGCTGATGGATAAGGGACCTGCTATCGTCGCCCGGCCGCGGCCTTCGCGGGGGATCGCGCGTTTGTCGACCAGTGTTCCCGAACCGAAGAGGAGAGACATGTCCTATCAGGAGATCCGCTACGAGACCGGCGCGCGCATCGCGACGATCACGCTCGATCGCCCGGCGCGGCTCAACGCCTGGACGCCGAACATGGGCGGGGAAGTCCGCGACGCGACGCGCCGGGCAGCCGACGACGATGCGGTGCGGGTGATCGTGCTCACCGGCGCGGGCCGCGGTTTTTGCGCCGGCGCGGACATGGCGACGCTCTCGAGGCTCACGGAAGCCCGCGGCTCGAGCGCGACGTCGCAAGCTCCGCCGCCGTTCGATCCGGAGTCTCGGCCCGATTTTCAAAAGCGTTACTCGTATTTTCCCGCGGTGCCCAAGCCCATCATCGCCGCCGTCAACGGCCCCTGCGCGGGGCTCGGCCTGGTGCTCGCGCTCTATTGCGATCTTCGCTTCGCGGCGCCCGAGGCGCAGTTCACCACCGCGTTCTCCCGCCGCGGCCTGATCGCCGAGCACGGCATCAGCTGGACCTTGCCCAATCTGGTCGGCCTCTCCGCGGCGCTCGATCTGCTGTTATCGGCGCGGCGCGTCGGCGCCGAGGAGGCGCTGCGCTTGCGGCTCGTCGACCGCGTCACCCCGCCGGGCGAGCTGATGGACCAGGTTCGCGCCTATGCCTCGGAGCTCGCCGAGGCGGTCTCGCCGCGCTCGATGCGCGTGATGAAACGCCAGCTGTGGGAAGCCCGCTTCCAGACCTTGGCGGAAGCGATCGACACCGCCGACCGGGCGATGGCGGCGAGCTTTGCCAGCGAGGATTTCCGCGAAGGCGTCGCCCATTATGTCGAGAAGCGCAAGCCGGCATTCACGGGACGTTGAGCGCTGTCTCCCGGCAGGGAGCAAGGCTCGCTTCTATCTCACGGTCCGCAACAATGTTAGGAATCCAGCCGCGAAGGTTGAGGAGGCTCCCATGTTCATGTCGGCCGCCGATTATCGCGAATCGCTGCGCCGCTACTCGCCGCGGGTATTCATCGACGGGCATGCGGTCGAAAGCGTCGCCGACGACCCGCGGCTCGCCCCCGGCATCGCCGCGATCGGTATCAGCTATGATTTTGCCAGGAATCCCGACCACGCGGCGCTGCTGATCGCGCGCCGAAACGGCGGCGGCGCGGTGCCACGCATGCTGGCGATCGACGCAAGCTCAACCGATCTGCTCTACAAGCTCGAGGCGGTCCGGCTGTTGTGCCGCCGCTGCGGCTGCGCCCAGCGCTATCTCAGCCACGATGCGCTCAATGCCGGCTTCGAGGCGACGCAAGCGGCCGATGCCGCGCACGGCACCGATTATCATCAGCGGTTCCTGGCGTATCTCGAGCGCGTCCAGGACGCGGACCTTGCGCTCGGAATCGCCATGACGGACGCCAAGGGCGACCGCTCGAAGCGGCCGAGCGAGCAGGCAAATCCCGACGTCTACGTCCATATCGCCGAGCGCCGCAACGACGGCATCGTGATCCGCGGCGCCAAGGCGATCGTGACCGCGGCGCCCTATGTGCACGAGTTTCTGGTCATGCCGTGCCGGCGGATGCGGGCGGAAGATGCAGCTTTCGCGGTGTGCTGTGCCGTGCCGGTGGATGCGCCCGGCGTGACGATTGCGGCGCGGCCGGCGGGCCGGCCCGGCGAAGCCGCGGCGAAATTCTCGGCGCGCTACGGCCAATCGACCGGGATCGTGCTGTTCGAGAACGTGTTCGTGCCGTGGGAGCGGGTGTTTCTCGCCGGCGAGTGCGAGGAAGCGGGGCTGCTGACCACCTCCTATGCGACGCATCACCGCCATTCCTGCATCGGCGCGCGCGCCGGGTTCGGCGATCTTTTGATCGGCGCCGCCGCGCTGATGGTCGAGGCGAACGGGCTCGATCCCGAGCACCACGCCCACGTGCGCGACGCCATGGTCGAGCTCATCAAGATCGTCGAAGGCTTTTTCGCCTGCGGGGTGGCGGCCTCGGTCTACGGCCCGATATGGTGTTCGCCAACATCGGCAAGCTTCTGCTCTCGACCCAGATCTACGACATGCACCGGCTGGCGCATGATCTTTCCGGCGGCCTCGTGGTGGCGCTGCCGGGACCCGAGGAGGACCACAATCCGGCGACGCAGGCCTCGCTCTCCGCCGTGCTTGCCGGGCGCGCCGACATTCCGGCGGCGCATCGCCTCGAGGTCGCCCGCCTGGTCGAGGATTTGACCGCCTCGCATCAGGGCGGCTGGTATTCGCTCATCTCGCTCCACGGCGGCGGCTCGCCCGAAGCCATGAAGCGCGAGATCTGGCGCAATTATCCGGTGACCGAGAAGGCGGCGCTGATCGAGGATCTGCTCGACCGCGGCGTTCTCGCCGACGGCCGGCGCGTCTCCAAACAGCCCGGCCGCTGCTGCGTCACCGGCTGCGAGGTGCCGCCGCTGCCGAGCGCAGCCGAATAGTTCGGCAATCGCCTGCAAAAACACAGAGGCCGGACGATCGCTCATCCGGCCTCCCTTATCGGTCACACGATTACGGGT
>VAZU01000024.1:0-5737 GCA_005884745.1 Alphaproteobacteria bacterium | reverse complement strand
CCCCACCGGCCTTCGGGCCAGCGCCGCCGCCGCCACCGCCGCCGCCACCGCCCACACTCCGGAAGCTGGTAGCTCCGCCGCCGCCGCCCCCGCCCTTGGGGCCGCCACCTTCGAAGCCGCCACCGCCGCCGCCGCCGCCGGAACTGGTAAAGGTCTTGCCGCCCTTGGGGCCCCTTCCGCCGCCGCCGCTGGGCTTATGGCTGGTGCCGCCACCGCCGCCGCTGCTGGAGAGAGTCTTGGTGCCTCCCTTGGGACCGCTCCCGCCGGGCTTGTGGCCGGTGCCGCCGCCGCCGCCGCTGGTGCTGGACAGCGTCTTGGTACCTCCCTTGGGACCGCTCCCGCCGGGCTTGTGGCCGGGGCCGCCCCCGCCGCTGGTGCTGGAGAGAGTCTTCGTGCCTCCCTTGGGGCCGCCGGGGCCGCCGAGCTTGGGACCGCCGCTCTTCGGCCCGCCACCCAGCGTGCTCGCTTTGCCGTACTTCTGCTGGAGGCCCGTGTGCTTGTAGGGCACGCCGGCATGATGTTGGGGATCGTGCTGCCACTTCGTGATCGCGGCGGCACTCACGAGATGCGTGTGATTGAACTTGTTGAACTGTACGACATTGATCTGCACGTAGCCGAAGCCCCAGTTGTACTGGCACCACAGGGCCGGCCCGACGTAGTACGCCGGCCAGAAGCCCCACACCGGCCCGACCGTCCACCACGGCGGATACCAGAAGAACGGCACGTAGGCGGCCGGCCAATAGCCGACGCCGAAGATGACCACAGGATCGTAGACCGGCACGTAGATGACTTCCGGCTCGAATGGCTCGATCGCGATGTATTCGGGCACCACCACGACCTCGCCGGCGGACGGCGGCGGCGCCGCCACCCGCCTCACGCGCTGCTCCTTGGTGGTTTTGAGGTTGCCGGTGGATTCCGCCTTGGCGCGCAGCGCCTGGACCGCCTTGGTGATGTCGTCCGGCTGCGCCAGGAACGCTTCCCCGAGCTGCTGGGTCCAATCCAGCTTGTCGTTCATCATCGCCAGCACCTGGGGAACCGCCGTCAATCCCTTGACGCTCGGATCCCAGGGTTGCTGCTGCATGGCATCTTCGAGGTCCTTGCCCTTGAGGTCTGGATTGTCCTTGGACCACCGCGCGGCCATGACCACTTCCAGGGGATAGGTGGAGGCCGTCAGAATTTGGGCCAGCAGCGGGTCGGGGTAGAGCGCGACCGGCGCAACGAGCTGCTGCAGCTGCTGGCCGCTGAGAATCTGCGGTTGCTGCTGGTCCTGGGCCGACGCAGGGGATGCGGCGCTCCACAACGCCACCAGCGCGGCCCCGGCCGCAATCGCGCGGAACTTGTTCAGGCAATTCGACCAAGCTGACATGCAAGCTGACATGATGAATCCCCTCCCGGACGCGGCTTGCGCCGACCAATTGCCGTGCGGCATCCCGATCGGAGCCGGCTGCCATTACCTTAGCGGACATTTCGGATCGGTGCACGGAAAATGAGATGGCGGAAAAGGAGACAACAAAGACGCAGCATTGCTTGTGCGCCGCTTGCCCGCTGGGTTTTCGTCGTTAGTTCTTCATGATCTACGCCCGCTGTGGTCCATCATCCGTCGTCTGTTCTTGCGCGATGCCCGCTTATTTTACCGTCGGCCATTCCACGCGCTCGGTTTCCGAGCTGGTCGCATTGTTGCAAAGTGCCGGCGTGAAGCTGCTGGCGGACGTGCGGGCGATCCCGCGCTCCCGGACCAACCCGCAATTCAATATCGAGGCGCTGCCGCCCGAGCTTGCGGCGAACGGCATGGGATACGAGCACTTCCCCGAACTCGGCGGCCGCCGCGGCCGCGCGCTCGCCGATTCGCCCAACGAGTTTTGGGAGCACGCGAGCTTTCGCAATTACGCCGATTATGCCGGGACGCCAGCGTTCCGCGCCGGGCTGGAGCGGCTGCGAAGGCTCGGACAGCAGCAGTGCACCGCGATCATGTGCGCCGAAGCCGTGTGGTGGCGCTGTCATCGGCGCATCGTTGCCGATTATCTGATTGCCGCGGGCGATACCGTGTTCCACATTCTCGCAGCCGGAAAGATCGAGCCGGCGAAATTGACGCCCGCCGCCCGAAGGACCCCCGAGGGCATATTGGTCTATCCGAGATAGGCCCCGCGCCGCCCTACTCCCCGCCGGCGAGCCGCGTCGCGAAATAGGCGATCGTCTTCGAATAGACCTGCGACTTGTTCCATTGCAGCAGCACTTCGAAATTGGCGGACCCCGGCGTCCAGGGCTGACCGCGCCGCCAGCCGTAGCCCTTGAGATAATTCGCCGTCGAGGCGAGCGCGTCCGCAGCGCTGTGGATCAGGTCGCGGCGGCCGTTGCCGTCGTAATCCACCGCGTATTTGAGATAGGAGGACGGCAGGAACTGGGTGTGCCCGATCTCGCCGGCCCAGGCGCCGCGCATCTCGGGGGCCGTCATGTCGCCGCGCTCGACGATGCGCAGCGCGTCCAGCAATTCGCCCTGGAACAGCTCGGAGCGGCGGCAGTCGTAGGCGAGCGTCGCCAGCGACCGGATGGTCGGGAACCGCCCCTGGTTGACGCCGAAATCGGTCTCGAGCCCCCAGATAGCCACCAGCACCGGTCCCGGCACGCCGAACCGCTGCTCGATGCCGCCGAACAGCGCCGCCTGCCGGCGCAGCAGGCTCGCGCCCTTCTGCAGCCGATCCGCCGACACCATGCGCCCGGCGAACTGCTCGAAACTCTGCCGGAACACGCCTTGCGCATGGTCGCGCGAGACGATGCCGGGATCGAAGCTCACGCCGCTGAGCGCCGAAGCGATGGCGCGTTGCGAGATTCCCCGTGCGGCAGCCTCGCGCTTGAAACTCTCGAGCCAGCTCTCGAAGCTGCCCGAGCCGCACGGCACGGCGAATGCCGGGAAGGCAAACGCCAGGACGACCACGAAGCAGGCCACGGGCGAAAGACGACGAAAGACGGTTTTGGCGGCGATCCATGCACCGCCATCCATCGCCGGCCGCTTCCCTCGCCCGCCGTCCGTCATTGGTCGTCCATTGTCCGCGGTTCGCTCGCCTTGACGCCCGGACCTCCTTGGTCTGCTATGATGCATCAACATGCGGCCGGGCTCCACCATGATCACGGTTCCGGAATTGGCGGCGGACGCGCTGGGCTCGTTCCTCAGCTCCGACATGCAACAGCGGTTCGGCTCCTCCAACGCGCGGCTGACCGAGCTGGTCCCCTACGTTGCCCGGCTCGCGCTCGAATGCATCGGCAACAGCGACGCGCTTTACCACAACGTCGAGCACACCATGCTGGTGACGCTGGCCGGACGCGACATCCTGCGCGGCCGGGCCCTGCTGGCCCCGACCAAGGCCACCGATTACGCGCACCTCATCGTCGCCTGCCTGCTGCACGACATCGGCTACGTGCGCGGCATTCTCAAGGACGACCACGCGGAGGGCTACGTCGTCGATGCGGCGGGCGGCAGGGTGAAGCTGCCGCGAGGCGCTTCCGACGCCGCGCTGCTGACGCACCACGTGGATCGCTCGATTCTGTTCGTGCTCGATCGCATCGAGCCAATCGAGCTTCTGGACGCCAAACGCATCGCGCGGGCGGTCGAGTGCACGCGCTTCCCGGTCTCCATTCCGCCCGAGCACGAGGAGATCGAAGAGGAGGGCGCGCTGCTGCGCGCCGCCGATCTCATCGGCCAGCTCGGCGATCCGCACTATCTGCGCAAGGCCAACGCGCTCTACTACGAGTTCGAGGAGGCCGGCCTGAACCGCCAGCTCGGCTACGGCTCGCCCGCGGACCTCGTCGATCGCTATCCGCAATTCTACTGGAACAGCGTTTCGCCGCGGATCGAGACGGCCATCCGTTATCTCAATGTGACCGCGAGCGGACGGCAGTGGATCGCCAACCTCTACAGCAACGTGTTTCGGGCCGAGCGCGACGTCAGCCCGTCGGGGCTGCACCACTGACGCCAGACGACAAATAGAGAGCCGAATTGCCCTATCTGCGGTCCATCGTCCGTCGTCCGCCGTCTGAATAGCAGGTGCCCCGCGCCCCATGAGATTCATCAATCCCAATCCGTTCACCACGCGTCCCGAGATCGACGGGACCTTCGGCGTCGTCGCCTCGACGCACTGGATCGCCACCGCCGTGGGCATGGCGATCCTGGAGAAAGGCGGCAACGCCTTCGATGCGGCGGTCGCCACCGCGTTCACCTTGCAGGTGGTCGAGCCGCATCTCAACGGTCCGGGCGGCGACGTGCCCTTGATCCTCCATGACGCCCGCCGCGGCCGGACCGAAGTGATCTGCGGCCAGGGCCCCGCCCCCGCCGGCGCGACCATTGCGCATTTCCGCGCGCTGGGCCTCGACATGGTGCCCGGCAGCGGCCTGCTCGCCGCCTGCGTGCCCGGCATGTTCGAGACGTGGATGCTGCTGCTGCGCGATTACGGCACGCTGCGGCTTGCCGACGTGCTCGCTCCGGCGATCGCATACGCCGGCGAAGGCTATCCTTTGGTCGAGCGCGCCAGCGCCACCATCGCCGCCGTCGAAAAGCTGTTTCGCGAGCATTGGCCGACATCCGCGGCCGTGTATCTTCCGGACGGGAGCGTGCCCGAACCTGGAACGCTGTTCGCCAATCCGACGCTGGCGCAGACCTATCGGCGCATCCTGCGCGAAGCCGAGAGCGCCGGCGCCGGGCGCGAGGCGCAGATCGAGCGGGCGCGCAAGACCTGGTCGCAAGGGTTCGTCGCCGCGGCAATCGACAGCTTCTGCCGCGCGCCGGCGATGGACACCAGCGGAACGCCGCACGCCGGCGTGCTCACCGGCGAGGACATGGCGCGGTTCAAGGCCCGCGTCGAGCCGCCGCTCACGTTCGCGTACGGCCGCTACACGGTCTGCAAGGCCGGGCCCTGGAGCCAGGGTCCGGTGATGCTCCAGCAGCTCGCGATCCTCCAAGGCTTCGAGCTCGACGGGCTCGACCCCACCGGGCCGGATTTCATCCATCTCCAGGTCGAAGCCGCCAAGCTCGCCTATGCGGACCGCGAGAGTTTCTACGGCGATCCGGACTTCGTCGAGGTGCCGATGGCGACGCTGCTCTCGGCGGCCTACAACGCCGGGCGGCGCAAGCTCATCGGGGAGACGGCGTCGCTGGAGCTGAGACCCGGCTCGGTCGAAGGCTTCGGCGCCGTGGTCGAGCTGCGGCGCGACACGGGCGAGCGCGCCTCGGTCAGCGCGCTCGGCGCCGGCGAGCCGACCGTCGGGCGGCTCGGCCAGGTACGCGGCGACACCGTGCATTTCGACATCGTCGATCGCGCCGGCAACATGGTCTCGGCGACGCCGTCCGGCGGCTGGCTGCAGTCCTCCCCGGTCGTTCCAGAACTCGGATTCTGTCTCGGCACGCGCGCGCAGATGTTCTGGCTCGAGGCGAGCCACCCCGCCGCGCTCGCGCCCGGCAAACGCCCGCGCACCACGCTCTCGCCGACGCTCGCTTTGCGCGACGGCGAACCCTACCTCGCCTGGGGCTCGCCGGGCGGCGATCAGCAGGACCAGTGGACGACCCAGTTCTTCCTGCGCCACGTCCATGCCGGCATGAACCTGCAGGAGGCGATCGACGCGCCGGCGTGGCACTCCGAGCATTTCCCGATCTCGTTCTGGCCGCGCACGGCGCGGCCCGGCGTGCTCGTCGTGGAGGGCCGCGTGCCGAACGCAACGATCCGCGAGCTCGAGCGCCGCGGCCATATCG
>VAZU01000386.1 GCA_005884745.1 Alphaproteobacteria bacterium | reverse complement strand
CCATCCCCGCCCATGACGCGGCCTCGTCATAACGGCCGGCGAAGAAATGCGCGTGCGCCGTCGCGGCTTGCACGTCGGCGATGAGCGGATCGAGCGGGCTCAGGCGCATGGCGTGTGCGAGGTGCTCGATCGCGGCGTCCGGCCGGCCGAGCCAGATCCTGGCCCAGCCGCTGTAGAGCCACGCCCACGCCAGGTTCGGATTGAGCGCGACCGCCCGATCGATGAGGGGCACGCCGGCTGTCATGTCGCGAACGACATAGGCGAGCACGAACCCGGCCGCGCTGAGCGCGACGGCATTTTCGGCGATCTCGCGCCCTCGATCCTGCATCCAGCCGCTCACCTTGCGCTGGAAGCAGCACCACGCCGCCATGCCGTACGCCGACGCGAAGCCGGGATCGAGCTCGATCGCCCGGTAGAACAGTTTCAGCGCCTCCTCGTTGCCCTCCCGGGTCCACGGGTGAATGCTGGCGTGCGCGCGGAGATAATAATCGTAGGCGTCGAGGCTCTCGGTCGGCTTGCGCCTGGCACGCTCGATCTCCGCCTGCTCCAGTTTCGGCGCAATCGCGCCGACCACGCTCTCGGTCACCTGGTCCTGCAGCTCGAAAATGTCCTCGAGCGCGCCGTCGAAGCGGTCCGCCCACAGGTGCGTGCCGCTCGCGGCATCGATGAGCTGCGCCGTGATGCGCACCCGGTTCGCCGCCTTGCGCACGCTGCCTTCGAGCACGTAGCGCACGCCAAGCTCGCGGCCGACCTGCTTCACGTCGACCGCATGGCCCTTGTAGGTGAAGCTCGAATTCCGCGAGATCACGAACAGGTTGCGGAAGCGCGACAGCGCCGTGATGATGTCCTCCACCATGCCGTCGGCGAAATACTCCTGCTCCGGATCGCCGCTGAGATTCTGGAACGGCAGGACGGCGACCGAGGGCTTGTCGGGCAGCGCCAAGACCGGCCGTGCATTTGCGGCCGCGCCACTGGGCCGCACGCGAAAAACCCGCACCGGCCGCGCGATGTTCTTCAGCCGCTGCTCGCCGGCGTCCTCGAACGCGACGTCGAGCTTGCCCCGCACCTGCCGCTGCGCGTCATCGGAGAGGCAAATGCCGCCGGGCTCCGCCAGTCCTTCGAGCCGCGACGCGACGTTCACGCCGTCGCCGAAAATGTCCCCGCCGTCGAGGATGATGTCGCCGACGTTGATGCCGATGCGGAACTCGATGCGCTGCTCCTGCGGCAGGTCCGTGTTGCGCTCCGCCATGCCGAGCTGAACCGCGAGCGCGCAGCGCACCGCGTCCACCACGCTGCCGAACTCGGCCAGCATCCCGTCGCCGGTGGTCTTGACGATTCGGCCGCGGTGCTCGGCGATGCTGGGATGGAACACGGCGCGCAGGCAGTCCTTGAGCTGGACGTGCGTCCCCTCCTCGTCGATGCCGGTGAGCCGGCTATAGCCGGCGACGTCGGCCGCCAGAATGGCCGTGAGCCGCCGCTCCACGCGCTCGCTCGCCAAGGCAATCCTCCGCTGCCGTTCAGATCGGACATGATAGCACCGCACCGCCAATGGCGGCACAGAGCAACCCGAAATGCGAGCACGGACCCCTCACCCGGCCGATCCTCGCTTTACTCGGATCGGCCACCCTCTCCCGCAAAGGCCCGCAAGGGGAGATGGGAACAGCGTATGCGGCCCGGGCGCCGTGCTAGGCTGCGGCCGCTGCTGCATACAAGGCGGCGCCGGAGACCAGCATGGTCGACATCATCCTGCACCATTACGAAACCTCGCCCTATGCGGAGAAGATCCGGGTCGCGTTCGGCATCAAGGGGCTGGCGTGGTCGTCGGTCGAGATCCCGCGCATCATGCCCAAGCCGGACTTGATGCCGCTGACCGGCGGCTATCGCAAAACGCCGGTGCTGCAGATCGGCGCCGACATTTTTTGCGACACCCAGCGCATCCTGCGCGAGATCGACGCGCTCGATCCCGAGCCGCCGCTCAATCCGCATCCGGGCGTCGGCGACGCGCTCGCCTGGTGGGCCGAGAAGGCGATGTTCACGCCGTCGGTGATCGTCGGCTTTGCCCACATTGCCGATCAGCTGCCGGAGGACTTCAAGCAGGACCGCGCCAAGTTCTCCGGGCGCAATTTCGATCCGGCTGCCATGAAGGCCGCGCTGCCCTACCAGCTCGACCAACTGCGCGCGCATTTCGGTTGGCTCGACCGGGCGCTCGCCGACGGGCGAAAATTTTTGCTCGGGGAGCAAGCGGGGACGCCCGACCTTGCCGCCTATCATTGCGTCTGGTTCGTCCAGCGCAACGCCGGAAAGTCGGCGGCGCCGCTCGGCGAGTTTTCTCGCCTGCTGGCCTGGGCCGAGCGCATGGCGGCGATCGGTCACGGCCGGCGCAGCGAGCTCAGTTCGCGGCGCGCGCTCGAGATCGCCAAAGCCGCGACTCCCGCCG
>VAZU01000023.1 GCA_005884745.1 Alphaproteobacteria bacterium | reverse complement strand
CGAGCTTGCGGGCGGCATCGAGCGCGAAGCGCACCGCGTCGTCATGACTGGAATAAGGACCATAGTGTTCATCTTCGAACTTGATCATCCATCCGTCGTGATCCCTCACGACATAGTACCGCGCATCCGGCATGATCTTCTCCCGACTTGCGCCGACACCGCCGGCACGCAAAGAAGGCTTACGGTGCACATTAGGAGGAAGTGCGGCCGCGAATGTGTGAGCTGCGCCACATTGCGACAAAATCGCGGTTTCACGGTGACACCGGAAGGCGCCGCGAAGCGATCGAGCGACCTTGTTCGGGGATTTCCGGGATTAGGTCGCCCCGGGCTCGGTAGCGGCAATGTAACGACCGTTCCTTCGGCGCCGCAAACGCCACGACGGCCCGGCCGACGAACGTCGCAGGAACAACATCCTAGCGCAGGCGACCCCGTATTTGCCGGCCGCATAAACGATGCAGGTCAATGCCGCGATCCCGAGCGCCCAGACACCATAGCCGACCTTGGCCGANTCCGCTCACCAGGAGCATCGTCCCGATCGTCGCAGATCCGCTAAGAAGAGCGCGGGTGTTCGAAGATATTTGCGTCCTCGTTTCCATGAAGGCTCGTAGCGATACGCCGACGCCGGGCGCGCCGGGGTCAAGTCAGCGCGCCTGCGGCGGCGCGCCGGGATTTTCTCAGCAAGCATCGTGCCAAGCGGCAATCATGCCGGCGATCGCGACCGGCGCATGCGAGCCAAACCGGATCTCATAAGCGCAACAATGAATTGACCTTGGCTGCCGCAAAATTGGGCAAAGACGCGACCCGAACCCGGCACAGATCAATGCACAAAATTCGGATGATCCGCGCGAGACCTGCCGCAAACTGCGGCGCTGGCGGCATCTTCTCCGGCGCCACCACAAGACGCCAGGGAGACTGGGCGCGCTCTTCGAAGGCCGGCAAATCGTCCCCTCCGGCACAAGGACCAAGATTTGGCGCAGCAATCTCGATCGCGATCCGCCCCAGATGCGCTGGAGTTCCGGATGAGTTAAGCTTCGGGTCGGTGCAGGGTTCGGCAGGCGAGTGCAATCATGTTTTTCCCGTCGACAAAACTCAACGCGGCACCGCGATTCACTCAGCTCAATGTCATCGCGTCCGGGTTCCAGGAATTGGGCAGGACCCCTCAGGGGGCGTCTTGGCGGCGGGTTCGCAAGCCATTCTCCCCATTGGAGAACGCCAAGAAGGTCGAGAAGGCGCAGCACATGCTGTTTTTCCACAACGGCATCGACGTGCGGATCAGGAGCGGCTCCTTCAAATTGATGGACTGGGGATTGTGCGATTTGCGATTGGGAAATCCGCAGGAGAAGTAGCGAAGTTCTGAAGAGCCTTCCGTCGCACTGGGAGGTCGGCATGGAATACCATGACTATCTTCGCGTTCGGGCCGAGCAATATCGGCAGCTCGCGGAAAAAACCGAAGATCCTCTCGTCAAGGAAGAGCTACTCGGCCTGGCCGCCGTCTGTGAGGAGGTGGCCAACAACTCCGAGGACCGTCTCGCGGCCGGATGATGAAGACCTGGATCCCGCCACGGGCGCTCGAGACCCGATCACCGGGACTCAGTGCGCCGGCGCAACGCTCGCGGCAGCTTCCGGGTTCTGCAGTGCCTCCACCTTCTCGGTCGTCTCCGCGATGGCGCGCCACAGTTGAGCGATGCTGAGCAGCATCAGCTTGTACGGAAAGTCCTTGGCTTCCGCGGCCAGGAGCATGCATTTCATCGCCTGGCTGCGGCATATCTCCGGATTTTGCATGACCTGTTCGGCGCCGAGCCGCCGACCCTCCGCTGCGCTTCGGAGGCGAGCCTCGTCCGGCCATGGTTAAGGTTGCGTTAAGGTCTTCGCGACGCGCGCTGCCACGGCCCCCTGGAAGCGGCTCCGGCCCTTGCCCGGTTCGGAACCGCGCTCGACCGCGGCTGCATCCAACGTAAAGCGTCGCGCCGCGTTCGCTCGACCACCTCAGACGATTGCCGGAAACCCGGCAGGTCGATGTTCGCGTCCCCCGTGGTTCCGTTCCCGGTGCAGACCGCCTTGACGTGCCATCCGATGCGCCGCGAATGGCGGCTGCAGGTAGTCGCGCCACCTGCACGTCCGGTTCACGAGGCCGGGAAATAGGCCCGACAGGCCGAGGTTCGGCGGCACAAAGTCTCGCGGGTGTGGATATTTTGCCGGCGCAAAGCGTTATCCAAACGACGCACGCCGCTCGGGAGCGGCAGAGTGCATGCGCCCCGCAGGTTCTTCCTTGCTGGAGGCAGGACCCGGAAAGATCCTGCCGAAGCGTTCGCATCCGGCGCCGGCAGCGCTGAAGATGAGGCAAATGAGCCGGGCTTTCGTCAAAGAGACGGACGAGACCGTCGAGGAGCTTCCGGAGCGTGCGATTTCGCCGCATCCGAATTTCGTGACGGCCGAAGGTCTCGCCCTCATCGAGGCCAATCTGGCTCGCCTGCAGCAGGAACACGCGGCCGCGCAGGCCGCGGGCGAGCGTGCCGCCTTGGCCAAACTTGGCCGTGAGCTGCGGTATTGGACCTCCCGCAGGACCACGGCCCAGGTGATCGCGCCACCGTCGAACCCCGCCGAGGTGCAGTTCGGCTGCACCGTGACCATCCTGCGGGAGGACGGGCGCCGGCAGACGTACCGCATCGTCGGCGAGGACGAAGCCGATCCGTCGCGCGGCACGATCTCCTACGTGTCCCCGGTCGCCCGCGCCCTGACCGGAAGGAAGCTCGGCGACGTGGTGCGCGCCGGAACCTCCGATGCCGAGGTGGTCGAAATCCGGTCGTGATCGCGTTGGCCGGAGTTTTAGATCCAATCAGCAGCATCGGGCCTAACGAATATTCAGCAGCCTCGCCTGCCCGCGGTTCACGCCGGTCGCTCCGAGAGCCACACGGCGTCTGCGGCAAGCTCGGGCCAGCCGATGGCGCGCGCGGCCGCTTCCGGTCCGGACAGAGACGCGTCCCATCGCGCCGCAACGATGCGCCGGCCGGTCACTGAACCGGATGCATCGGACAGGAGCCAAAGCGCCGGCGGCCCCATGATCTGCGGCCGCAGCATGCGATCGCGGGGCCAGCCCGAGCCGTCGGCGATGAACGGCGTGTCGGTCGGCCCGCCCGGGATCAGCACGTTGACGGTGATCCCGCTGCCGTCCAGCTCCTTCGCCCAGACGGCCGACATCGATTCCAGCGCCGCCTTGGTCGCGCCGTACGGCAGGACGCGCAGCATGGTGCGAAAGCTGGTCGTGTTGTTGATGATCCTTCCCCAACCGCGGCGTTTCATCTCAGGGACGGCGGCGCGGGTCACCAGCATGGGCGCGCGCACGTTGATGTTGAAAAAGTTGTTCCAGATCTCCGCCGTCAGTTCCTCGATCGCGGGAAGGCAAACCTCGGCGTCGGGGCGCAGCGAGCTCACGCCGATGCCGGCATTGTTGATGACCGCATCGACCCGGCCGAACCGCGCCACGGCCGCCTGGACGGCGTGCAGGCATGCCGGCTCGTTAGCGAGATCGGCGACGATCGCATAGAGGCGCTCGCGCGCGCCCGCTCGGCCGTGAAGAGCGGAAAGCCGGTGCAGCGCGGCCTCGTCCCGATCGACCGCCGCGACGGAATGCCCGCCGGCGAGCAGCGCTTCGGTGATGGCGGTCCCGATGCCGCCGGCCCCGCCGGTCAGCAACACCGCGCGGCCGCCGTTACGGGGAGACTGCGTGCTCATCTGCGTCACTGCGGGCGAACGTTGCGTGCCGGCCGCACCTTGCCGGGTGTATGTCGGCGAGTGTCCCGCGGTCAACGCCCCTACGGCGGGCGGCATGGCGAAGCCCGCGGAGACGCCCGACGTGTTTTCGCCGCACTTTCGTGGCACCGAAATTCCCGGTGGGATAGTACGGGAGGGGACAGTCTTGAGTACTCGCGACGACTATCGGCAGAACGCCCTCGAGTGCCTTCGATTGGCGCGAAGCGCCGGCAACGATTCCGACAGAACGGTCCTTGTCGACATGGCCCGCACGTGGCGGAGGCTAGCGGAACACGCCGCGGCGATCAGCTGTTTTGCCGAACTTGTCGCTGTGGAGGGCGGAATAAAGCCGTAGGTGAAAAGCGCCTCTTTGACGGCACGGAATGGCATAAGCCAAGAGCTATGACACTCGGGGATGGCTCCATGGATGCGAAGGTGCTGTTGCTGATCGCACTACTCTCGCCGATTCTGATGCTCGCGGCGGGCATTTTTGCACGCCCGGAAAATGCGGGAGACACCCTGCGGATCCGGGGAAGAATGCGCACGTTGCGCCGGTGAGACGGATCGCGCACGCGGCTTCGAGTAGCGAGCCCATGAAGGCGGCGCGCGTGGGCGTATAGACTCTTTGACTGGGAACTACCCGCGGGAGGGAATTATGGACAAGCTTATTCGGACGTTGGCCCTGTTCGGTCGGCCATTTCCGCCCGAACTCCGAGAGCTTTATTTCCAGATGGAAAGAAACTATGCCAAGCGCGCCCGCGGCCCTGACCGACTGTCAAGAGCAGCGCGGAAGCCGCCGAAGGCGAACCGTTCGAGCGGGACTCTAGAGCACCTCAGGCCGCCGAACGAGGCGACTTCAGGTGATCGGCTCGGCAATCCTGGCGATAAACCGGCAAGCTTGGCATTCGAATAGGCGATAGGCCGGCGTATCCGGGCCGAGTCCTTTACATCACTTGCAGATTACCTGTGCGGAGCAGCCGTTGGTTAATTTCGTCTCAACGATTGTTTTGTCTGGTACAGCTGGGCGGATTCGAACCGCCGACCTCCTGATCCACAGTCAGGCGCTCTAAACCAACTGAGCTACAGCTGCACGGGCTGCACCGATCGGCGAGAGGCCGGAAACTAGGAGAGAAGGCGGATATTGGCAAGGTCCGGCGGGGCGCCCGACCGGCCGCAGACGACCGCGGCTTTTGCGAGCGGCGTGCGGATTCCATTCGTCTCGCCGGTCGTGCCAGCCGCGGCGACCCCCCGCGTCACGGCGCGATCCACTCGCGATGAACCATCGCCGCAAACGTAAAGCCCGGGCGACAGGCCCGGGCTTTGGTACGCAACGCTACGCGACAAATCGGGATCGCGAGGACCCCGACTCAGGCGACCTTGCGGAACGCCTTGGTGACGCCGCTCTTGAGCGGCTCGGTGGTCTCGGTCGCGACCTTCTGGGCGAGCGCCGCAAGCTCCTTGCTCTGCTCGGAGACGGCCTCGAACTGCTTGCGCGCGTGCGCCGTCGACAGCTCGATGATCTCGGAGAACGACTTCACGTCGAGCAGCTCGCGGGCGTAGTCGAACGCCGCATTGGTGTTGGCGCGGGCCGCCTCGATCACCTTGAGGTTATAGTCGGCGGCGCCCTTGGCAGCGGTCGTGTAGGTGTCCTCGAGCAGGTCGGTCGCCTCTTCGGCGGCGGCCTTCACGCGCTCGTAGGCATCCTTGGCCTGCGCAACGCCCTTCTCGGCGATCTCGCGGAACGCCGCGGGAACCTCGAGCTTGGGCAGGTCGAACTTCGGCAGATCGAACTTCGGCAGTTCGAAGATCGAGCTCACCGGCGCTACCGGTTTTGCCGGCTTGGATTTCACAGTTGTCGTCGCTTCGTTCATGGCACTCCTCCGTCACAGGGCGGCAGTATGTGCGGCTGTTCGAACCCGCCGCCCGCCGCCGGTCCGATGCCTCGAATGGATCCTGTCTCGTCCCCGCGGCGACTCCCCTTCCCGCTAAGCCGCCGTGGCAATCTCGCACCCGCTATATAGCACCGAATATGGTGCAATGCAACATGAATACTGCATCGCAAAATCGAGACGCCGACCCGGCCTCCGAAGGGACGCCGGAAACGGGGGCGTGCGGCCTGAACTCGCAGGGAATCCTGGTGAATTTTCCTGCCGGAAAGACAGGTGCGATCGGCGAATGGTGAAGCAGGCGGAGCTATTCGCCGCAATCGCGGAGAAAATCGGCCTACCCCGATGGGACACTCTGTCGCAGTGCAGCAGCCGTTCAGGCAAACGGAAAGCTCGAATGCGGGATTAAGAAGCCTCGGATCATGAAGCCCTGGATCAGGAAGCCTTGGGCTTGCCGGTGTCCTTGGCGGCCGTGCTCGCGGCGTCCCCAAGCTCCTTCGCCTGGTTGGAAAGAGCCTCCATCTGCGCGCGGATGAACTCGGAATGGAGCCGCAGGATTTCCTGAACGTCCTTGGCGCGGACCAGCTTGTGCGCGAACTCGAAGGAATTCGCCACATTCTGCTCCGCGAACGTCATCGCCTTCTTGCCCACGTCCCTGGCCCCGGCCTGCGCCACCGCGGCTTGGCCTTCCAGCGTGCTGACCGCCTGCTGGGCGGCCGCGATGAAGCCGTCGAAGGCCTTTCTCGCCTGTTCCACGCTCTGCTCCGCCATCTGCCGCATTTCGGCGGGGATTTCGAATTTCGGTATGCGCTCCTCGGCCATCGTCGCCTCCCGTTTCCGGTGTCTTGCATGGTTCGCGCGCCCGGGGATCGCTGGCGCCCGGCACCGGTCCGCCAGCGTATCATAGTGCGGCGGTATAAGAAAGCCGTACGCAACCGGGCAGTTAACGTTATCCCCGCCTCGTGCAGCCGCTACGGCCGCACGGCGTGGACGCCAAGGAACCCCCGGACTAATACGGGTTCCCTTACGCTTGGGGACAAAACGCCCGGGAGCACCCGGTGGTGCGCATCCTTTGCTCGCAATGACGAAACCGGTCCTTGCCCTTGTCCGCGACCCTAGGCTCTCGCCCCACGTGACGAGCCCGGTGCCGGCTTGGCTCTGCACGGTCGAGCCCCCGCGCATGGTCTGGATCAATGCGGCGGGCGCCGGCCTGCGGGGATCCCCGACCCCCGCGGCGGTTACGCAGCGGCCAATGTCGCCGGGCGATCCCTTGGCCATCGACCTTGCGCGGCTCGCCGCCGGCCTGCCCGATTCCGGCGCCGCGCGACTCGAGCGGATTCGTGGGCTCGCCGCCGGCATCGGACGCACGACCGTGTGCGCCTGCTCGCGGCTCGCGCTCGAAGATGGCATGGCGATCCTGATGGTCGCGGCGGAGCCTGCCGCATCCGCCATGCCGTTGGCCGAACGGGTGCGCAGGACGTTTGCGGACGCGGAAGGCGCGATTGCGGTGTTCTCCCCGGCTGGGGCACTCATCCATGCCAGCGCGGAGGCTGCCGCCCAACTCGGCCCGATGACGACGCTGGCAGCTTGGGGGGCCGGTGCGCTCGCGGCCGAGGCGCTGAACTGCGGCCGCGCGAGCGGCAACAGTCTCATCGGACCCGTCGAGTTCCAGCGGATCGGCACCGGCGGCAACGCCGTCGTGCTGGCGATTTTGGCCGCGGAGCCCGATCGCTCGCAGCCCCCATCGTCCGAGATCGGCATGGACGAAGTTCCGTTCCCGATCGAGCCGGCGCAAGCCGAGCAACGGGCTGTGCCGGCCGATGGCGCCGAACCGGCCGCAGTTCCTCCCCGGCCGGAACGGCCGCTTCCGCTCCGCTTCGTGTGGCAGATCGATACGGACGGACGATTCACGCTCGGCGCGACGGACTTTGCCGAGGTGATGGGCGCGCAAACCCTAGCCCAGATCGGACGGACCTGGAACGAGGTCGCCGCCGAGCTCGGGCTCGACCCGGACCAACGCGTGGAACGCGCAATCGCCTCGCGGGATACGTGGAGCGGCGTCACATTGGCTTGGCCCGTGGAGGGCAGCGAACAGCGGCTCGCGGTCGAGCTGTCGGGACTGCCGGTGTTCGATCGCGACCGAACGTTTCGCGGTTACCGCGGCTTCGGAGTCTGCCGGGATGTCGCGCGGTTGGCGGCGGCAATCGCCGCTCGCAGCGCCGCGCCGGCGGTCTCCGCGCCACTTTCCGATGCAGCCGCTCGCTCGATTGCCGCAGATGCCGGGGAGCCTTCGGGCACGCAACCGACCGACCCGCGACCGCAGCTCACGCTGGTGCCGGCTGCCAAGAACGTCGTGCCGTTTCGGAGCGCCGGCGCCAATGAACGCCGGCCCGCATTGAGCGCGGTCGAACGAACGGCGTTCCGGGAGATCGGCCAGGCTCTGACCTCGGGACTCCCCGAGAACGCCGACGAACCGGGTACAAGAACCGAGCAACCTGTTGCGGGCGGCGAGCCCGCGGGGCCCCGCGCTGAGGATGCTACCGTGGTGCCCAGCGCGTTTGCGCCAGGCGGCGTGCCGGCCGCGGCCGGCGCGGCGATGGCCAAACCGGGGTCGACCGCGCTCGACCGACTACCGATCGGGGTGCTCGTCTATCGTGGCAGCCGGCTCATTCATGCCAATCGCGTGCTGCTCGATTGGACCGGATACGAGGATCTCGGCGCGCTCGCGACGGCGGGGGGGCTCGAGCGGGTGTTCGCTGAACCGGCCGCCGCGCTCGACCAGTCCGGCGAAACCGGCCGGACGCTGGCAATCACCACGCGCACCGGTGCGCCGCTGGCGGTCGAGGGCCGGCTGTTCAGCGTGTCATGGGGCGCCGAGACGGCATTCATGCTGGTCCTGCTCCAGGCGGGCGACCGGCTCAAGAGCTCCGAGCTCGCGCTCCGCCGCGCCGAGGCGGACGCTCGCGAGCTCCGCTCGATCCTGGACACCGCGACCGACGGCGTGGTCGTGATCGAGCGCGACGGCCGCATCGCGTCGCTCAACCGCAGCGCGGAAGCCTTGTTCGGTTACGAGACCCGCGACCTCGTCGGCGCACCGTTCGGCGATCTGTTCGCGCCCGAAAGCCAGCGCGCCGCGCTCGATTATCTCGACGGGCTGTCGCTCAACGGCGTGGCGAGCGTGCTCAACGACGGCCGCGAGGTGATCGGCCGCGTGCGCGAGGGCGGCCTGATCCCGCTGTTCATGACGATGGGCAGGATCGCGGACGGGACCGACAAATTCTGTGCAGTGCTGCGCGACATCACCCAGTGGAAGCGCGCGGAGGAGGACTTGGTCAACGCCAAGCGCGAGGCGGAGCGGGCGTCCTCGGCGAAATCCGACTTTCTCGCGAAAATCAGCCACGAGATCCGTACCCCCCTCAACGCCATCATCGGCTTCTCCGAAGTCATGATGGACGAGCGCTTCGGCCCGGTCGGCAACGAGCGCTACCGTCAGTACCTCAAGGACATTCACGCCTCGGGCGGCCATCTCGTGTCGCTGCTCAACGATCTTCTCGATCTCTCCAAGATCGAGGCGGGCAAGCTCGACCTCACCTTCGACAGCGTCGACCTCACCGCGTTGCTGCAGCAGTGCGTCGCCATCATGCAGCCGCAAGCCAACCGCGAGCGGATCATCATTCGCACATCGCTGCTGCCGACGCTGCCGGCGGTCGTGGTCGATGAGCGCTCGATCCGCCAGATCGTGCTCAATCTGCTGTCGAACTCCATCAAGTTCACCGGCGCCGGCGGCCAGGTGATCGTCTCGACCGCGCTCACCGAGCGGGGCGAGGCGGTGCTGCGCGTGCGCGACACCGGGATCGGCATGAGCGAGAAGGAGATCGAGACGGCGCTCGAGCCGTTCCGGCAGCTCGCGACTTCGACGCGCTGGGGGTCCGGCGGGACCGGACTGGGACTGCCGCTCACCAAGGCGCTGGTGGAGGCCAATCGCGCGACCTTCACCATCAAGAGCGCGGTGAATGCCGGAACCCTGGTCGAAATCACGTTTCCGGCAACCCGGGTGCTCGCGGAATAAGCAGCAGCCGCACGCGAGGCTCCGCCTGGAAAACGGCGGATCGGTTGCGGCACCGCCATATAAACTGCGGGTTCGATGCGCTAAGCTGGTCTGCGGACCAAGCGCGCCGGGGACGTACCGTGATCCGTCGAATCCGTCACACATGCTTTGCCCTTGTGGCATTGCTGTCGATCGGTCAGCCTCCCGCGGCGGCGGAGGGGGAGAACGCCGATCTGCTGCTCGTGCTGGCGGCGGATGTTTCGCGCAGCATCGACGTCGCGAAGTTCCAGCTGCAGCGCGAAGGCTACGCCTCTGCCATCACCAATCCGCGGGTGCTCGATGCGATTCGTTCGGGCCCGACCGGACGCATCGCCGTGTGCTTCCTCGAATGGTCGGGCGTGGCGTCGCAGCGACTCGTCATCGACTGGACGCTGATCGGCGATGCGGACGCCGCCCGCCATTTCAGCGACGGCATCGTCGAGGCGCCGCGTTCGTTCGCCGACCGCACCTCGATCAGCGCCGGGATCGATTTCGCGATGGAGCAGCTGGAGCGCGCGCCGTTCACATCGAAGCGCCGCGCCATCGACGTCTCCGGCGACGGCACCAACAACAGCGGACGCGACGCCGGCGCGGCGCGGGATGACGCGATCGCCAAAGGCGTCACCCTCAACGGCCTCGTCATCCTGAGCGAGACGCCGCTGGTCTGGAACCCGGAGCACACCAATCCGGCCGGGGGGCTCGCCGAATATTATCGCCGCAACGTGATCGGCGGCCCCAACGCCTTCGTCATGGTCGCGGAGAATTTCTCCTCGTTCGGCGCGGCCCTGGTCAAGAAACTGGTCGCCGAAATCGCCGAGGCTGCTTCCCCAACGACGGTCCGCGGCCGGATCGCGCGGCCTTGATCCGCAACCGCCCGGTCGGGTAGCGTCGCCCCGCCACCCCGCTTCCGCTCGGTCGAGCAGCACGCCACCCGCAGCTTTCGCCGCCGACATCCCGAAACGCCCAGGTATGGTTCGATGAACAAGGTCTATTCCGACGCGAGCACCGCGCTCGCCGGCTTGCTGCATGACGGCATGGTGATCATGGCCGGCGGCTTCGGGCTGTGCGGCATTCCGGAGACGTTGATCCATGCCATCCGCGATTCCGGCGTGAAGCATCTCACCGTGGTCTCCAACAACGCCGGGATCGACGGCGTCGGGCTCGGCCTGTTGCTGGAGACCCGGCAGATCCGCAAGATGATCTCGTCCTATGTCGGCGAGAACAAAACCTTCGCGCAGCAATATCTCGCCGGGCAGCTGGAGCTCGAATTCAATCCCCAGGGCACGCTCGCCGAGCGCATCCGAGCCGGCGGCGCCGGCATTCCGGCGTTCTTCACCAAGACCGGCGTCGGCACCATCATCGCCGAGGGCAAGGAAGTGCGCGAGTTCGACGGCGAGAAATACGTAATGGAGCGCGGCCTCGTCGCCGACCTCTCGATCGTGCATGCCTGGAAGGCCGACACCGAGGGCAATCTGGTCTACCGCAAGACCGCCCGGAACTTCAATCCGATGATGGCCACCGCCGGAAAAGTGACGGTCGCCGAAGTCGAGATCCTGGTCGATCCCGGCGAGATCGAGCCCGACGACATCATCACGCCCGGGATCTACGTGCAGCGAATCGTGCCCGCGCTCAACGCCTCGAAGCACATCGAGCAGCGCACCACGCGTCCTCGCCCCTGAGCAGGAGACAAGAACGATGCCCTGGTCCCGCGAAGAGATGGCCGCCCGCGCCGCCAAGGAGCTGCGTGACGGTTTCTACGTCAACCTCGGTATCGGCATTCCGACGCTGGTGTCCAATTACATACCGGAAGGGATCAGCGTGCAGCTGCAGAGCGAGAACGGCATGCTCGGCATGGGCCCCTTCCCCTACGAGGGCGAGGAGGACCCGGACCTCATCAACGCCGGCAAGCAGACCATCACCGAGCTGCCGACGACGAGCTATTTCTCCTCTGCCGACAGCTTCGCCATGATCCGCGGCGGCCATATCGATCTTTCCATCCTGGGTGCCATGCAGGTCGCGGAAAACGGCGATCTCGCCAACTGGATGATCCCCGGCAAGATGGTCAAGGGCATGGGCGGCGCCATGGACCTCGTGGCCGGGGTCAAGAAGGTGGTGGTGATCATGGAGCATACCGCCAAGAACGAACCCAAGCTGCTGAAGCGCTGCACACTGCCGCTCACGGGTGCCCAGGTCGTCGACCTGGTGATCACCGATCTCGGGGTGTTCGCCATCGACAAGCACCGGGGCGGCGGCATGACGCTCATCAAAATCGCCCCGAAGATCACGGTCGACGAGATCCGTGCCAAGACCGAGGCGGGCTTTCGGGTCGACCCCAAGCTGAATTGAGGCCTTAAGGCCACGAAAGCGTCACAGAGCCGCGTCAGGAGTGGCCCACGCGCTGCCGGCCCGTCGGCGGCGGCCGGATCATCGTAGGTTGAACACCCGTGTTCGTGGCTGGCGGTTTCAAACGCCTGGGAATCCTCCTCACCGCACTGGTTGCGGCCGGGGTTGCCGCGCTCGTGGCGATTTCGCTGGTCATTCCCGCCGAGGACGTGCGCAACGCCATCAAGGCCGAGATCCGCGCGGTGACCGGCTTCGAGCCGATGATTCGCGGCGATGCCTCGGTTTCCCTGTTTCCCTGGGGCACGGTGAGCTTCGCCGACGTCAGCCTGGGCGATGACGGCAGCGGCGGGCGGGCGCTTGCCGCCGAGCGCGTGACCGCCCGGCTGCGGCTGCTGCCGCTGCTGTTCGGCCGCATCGAGGCCGCCGACCTCTGGCTGCTGCGGCCGAAAATCTCGCTCCGCTTCGCGCCGGAAGCAGGCTCGAACTGGTCCGGCGTCGCCGAGGCACTGACCCGCGCGCTCAAGCCGACGGCAAGTCCGGCCGACGCGCTGATGTCGTTCTCGGAAATCCGCATCGCCGACGGCACGATCGAAATTCGCGACGACGCGCGGGGGCTTTTGGAGCGCCTCTCCAACGTCGAGATGTCGCTCGCCTGGCCGGCGATCGCCAAGAGCTTCGTCGCGACCGGCCGGTTCGTATGGCGTGACGAGCCGATCGACCTGAGTCTGAACCTCAACGATCTCTCCGCCGCACTCGACGGCGAGCGCGCCGGGCTCAAGGTGCGACTGAGCGGCCAGCCGTTCCGGGTCGGCTTCGACGGCCACATCGGCCGGCGGCCGACACTCAAAATGGAAGGCACGCTCGCCGCCGATACGCAATCGCTGCGCAACGCGCTGGTGTGGGCCGGTCAGAAGCCGCTCCCGGGCGGCGGGTTCGGTCGCTTCGCGCTCAAGGCCCACACCACGCTGGTCGCCGGCACCGTGGCGCTGTCCGGGGTCAACATCGAGCTCGACGGCAACACGGCGGACGGCGTGCTCGCGTTCGCGGCCGATGGCCGGCCGATGGTGCAGGGCACGCTCGCGGCCGACGAGCTCGATCTCACCCCCTACATTTCGACCGCGCACGGGCTGCGCGCGAGCGGGCACGACTGGAGCCGGGTGCCGATCGTGCTCGACGGGCTGATGGATTTGGACGTCGACCTGAGGCTTTCGGCCGCGCGCATCAATCTGGGAAATGCGAAGCTCGGCCGCACCGCGATCGGTGCCAATCTGCGCGATGGACGCTTGACGCTGGCGATCGGCGAAGCCCAGGCGTTCGGCGGGGTGCTCAAAGGCTCCTTGACGCTGGCGACGGCGCAATCCGGCGCCGAGATCAAATCGCAGCTGCAGTTCGCCAACGTCGATCTGGAGAGCTGCCTGCGCGACCTGTTCGGCATTCGTCGTGTCGACGGCAAAGGCACCCTGGTGTTCGCCGTCGAAGCCGCGGGCGAGAGCGTGCTTGCACTGACCCAGACCTTGAGCGGCACCGCGAGTTTGGTGGCCGAAAACGGCTCGCTCACCGGCCTCAATGTCGAGCAGCTGCTCAAGCGGCTGGAGCGCCGTCCGCTCTCGGGAGGCGGCGAGTTCCGCAGCGGGCGCACGCCGTTCGACAAATTGACCGTGAGCCTCAGACTTGCCGAGGGGACCGCAAACGTCGAGGACGTGAGGCTGGAGAGCGCGGCGGTGCGCCTCGCGCTCGCGGGCTCGGCTTCGATCCCGGCGCGAGACCTCGATCTCAAGGGTACCGCCAGCCTGGTTGCCGCCGTGGCCGACAGCCCGCCCACCTTCGAGCTGCCGTTCGTGATCCAGGGGCCGTGGGAGGATCCGCTGCTGTTGCCCGATGCCGAGATCCTGATCCGCCGCTCCGGCGCCGCGGCGCCGCTGCTCGATGCGGTGCGCGATCCCAAAACCCGCGATGCGGTGCGCTCGGTGATCGAGCGGGTGACGCGACCTGGGCCGAAGCCCGCGGCGGTGCACCCCGCTGCAGCGCAGCCTGCCGCGGCTTCGCCGCTCGGACCGGACGCACCGGCGCAACCTGCTGCCGCCGCAGCTCCGGCACTTGGGCAAGACGCCGCTTCCGCTCCGGCGGACGGCGCCCGGCCCGACGACGCGGCGAGCCACTGACCGTCATAATTTCGCGGTGAGATCCACGGCCTCGGCGCGCCGCGACGCGCGGCCTCGGTTGAGCACTGCGGCGGCGATGACGCCGAGCGCGACCAGCACGATCATGAGCGTGCAGATCGCGTTGATCTCCGGCTTCACCCCCAGGCGCACTTCCGAATAGATCCGGATCGGCAGCGTCGTAGCGCCGGGGCCGGTCGTGAAGCTGGCGATGACGAGATCGTCGAGCGAGAGCGTGAAGGCGAGCAGGAAGCCCGCGGCGATCGCCGGCCAGATCAGCGGCAGAATCACCAGCAGGAAGCTGCGCAACGGCGGGGCGCCGAGGTCCATCGCGGCCTCCTCGAGGCTGCGATCGAACGTCAGCAGGCGCGATTCCACGACGACCGCGACGAAGCACAGCGTCACGCTGGTATGCGCGATGGTGATGGTCCAAAAACCGCGATCGAGCCCGATCGCGACGAACAGCAGCAGCAAGGCGAGCCCGGTGATCACCTCCGGCATCACCAGCGGCGCGTAGAGCAGCCCGGTGAACAGCAGCCGGCCGCGGAACCGCCCGCCGCGCGCGAGCGCCACCGCCGCGAGCGTGCCCAGGATCGTGGCCGCCGTAGCCGAAACCAGCGCCACGCGCACCGATACCCAGGCCGATTCCAGCATCGCGCCGTCGGCGAGAAGCTCGCGATACCATGCGAGCGACCAGCCGCCCCACACGGTCACCAGCCGCGAAGCGTTGAACGAATAGATCACCAGGATCGCGATCGGCAGATAGAGAAAGGCGAGGCCGAGCGCCGCGCTCACCAGGTTGAAGCTCGAGAGCCCCTTGCGCATGGCGTCAGCCGCCTTGCTCGATCTCGCGCGCCTGCCGGTGCTGATAGATGAGAATCGGCACGATCAGCAGGCACAGCAGCACCACGGCGACCGCGGAGGCGATCGGCCAGTCGCGATTGGCGAAGAACTCGGTCCACAGCGTCTGTCCGATCATCAGCGTCGCGGAGCCGCCGAGCAGGTCCGGAATGACGAATTCGCCGACGATCGGAATGAAGCAGAGCAGCGATCCGGCAACGATGCCGGGCCGCGACAGCGGAACCGTGATGCGCCAGAACGCCTTCCAGGGCGGCGCGCCGAGATCGGCGGCGGCCTCGTGGAGCGAAACTTCGATCTTTTCCAGGGCCGCATAGAGCGGCAGCACCATGAACGGAAAGTACGAATAGACGATGCCGATGTAGACCGCGGTGTTGGTCGAGAGCCAGCCGACCGGCTCCTCGACGATGCCGAGCGCCAGCAGCATCTGGTTGAAGAGCCCATCGCGCTGCAGGATGTTGATCCAGGCGTAGACGCGAATGAGGAACGAGGTCCAGAACGGCAGCACCACCAGCATGACCAGCATGGCCTGCAGCCGGCGCGGCGCGCGCGCCATCGCGTAGGCAAACGGATAGCCGAGCGCGAGCAGCATCAAGGTGGAGAACGCCGCGACCTCGAGGCTCTTCAAATATGCCGCCAGATACAGCCGATCGGAGCCGAGAGCCGCGTAATTGTCGAACGAGAGCCCGGCAAGGAAGCGCCTTAGGGTGGGCAAAATCGAGCACGCCGGCGGGAAGACTCGCCGCAAGGCCCGCCAACGATTTTGCCCACCGAGTCCAGTCGGTGGGCAAGGCGCATCGCGCGCAAGTTCGCGCTTGCTGCATGCTTTTGATCGCGATGCGCCGTGCCCACCCTACGTGCTGGATGGAAAGCACCTTAGCGCGTCAGCACGATCGCGGCTTCGGGCGGCCAGGAGAGCCACACCCGATCGTTCCAGCCGATCGTGCGCTCGACGAGCCGGGTCCGATTGCTCAGCGTCGCCGTCATCAGCGCTCCGTCATCGAGCCGCACCTTGTAGACCGACAGATTGCCGAGATAGCCGACGTCCACCACGGTTCCGGCGAGCGCATTCTCGCGCGCTTCGGTCGGCCGCTCGAGGCCGATGCGCACCTTCTCGGGGCGCAGGGCCACCCAGACCAACGCGCCCGGCGCGGCATCGACCGGCTGCGCGATGCGCAGTTGAACGCCGCCGTTGCCGTGGACCAAAGATTCGCTCGCGCCTGTTGCGGTCAGCCGTCCCTCCAACAAGTTCACGTCGCCGACGAAATCGGCGACGTAACGAGAGCTCGGCTGCTCGTAGATTTCGGCCGGCGTCCCCACCTGCACGATGCGCCCGCGCTCCATCACCGCCATGCGATCGGCCAAAATCATCGCCTCCTCCTGGTCGTGGGTGACGATCACGAAGGTGGTGCCGAGCTTTGCCTGCAGCTCGATGAGCTCGAACTGCGTCTCGGCGCGCAGTTTTTTGTCGAGCGCCGCCATCGGTTCGTCGAGCAGCAGCGCCTTGGGGCGTTTGGCGAGCGCGCGCGCGAGCGCGACGCGCTGGCGCTCGCCGCCGGAAAGCCGATCGGGCTTGCGTCGGGCAAAGCCTTCGAGCTTGACCAGCGCCAGCATTTCTTCGACGCGAGCCGCGATCTGGGGTTTCGGCATTCTCTCCTGCTCGAGGCCGAAGGCGATGTTGCGCTCGACACTGAGATGCGGGAACAGCGCGTAGCTCTGGAACATCATGTTGGTCGGCCGCCGATAGGGCGGCATGCCGGCGAGATCCGCGCCTTCGAGCAGGATCCGGCCTTCATCCGGCGTTTCGAAGCCGGCGAGAAGGCGCAGCAAGGTCGTCTTGCCGCAGCCCGAAGGCCCCAGCAGCGCGAAAAACTCCCCGGCGAAGATATCGAGCGAGAGCCGGCCGACGGCGCTGATTGCACCGAACCGCTTGGCGACCCGCTCGAATCGCACCAGCGGCGAGGCAGCAGGATCCGCCCACGGCGCGAAATCGCGTTTGGGCCCGAGCCTCGGCTTGATCGGTTGCGCCCGCTCCACCATGCGCCCCAATCCCGAACGGCGGCTCAGGACGGACGCCGCGTCAACGTGCGCTGCACGGCGTCGCGCCAGCCGGCGCATTTGCGTTCGCGCGTTGCCGCATCCATCGCCGGCTCGAACCGGCGGTCGAGCTTCCAGGTCGCCGCGAAGGCGGCAAGATCCGGGTAGATGCCGGCGCGGCGCCCGGCGAGATACGCGGCGCCGAGCGCGGTCGTCTCCGCGATCGCCGGCCGGTCCACCGGCGCGGCCAAGACGTCGGCGAGGAACTGCAGTAGATATTCGCTGGCGATCATGCCGCCGTCGACCCGCAGCACCGTGCCGCCGGTGCCGGGCCAATCGGCGCGCATGGCCGCGAGCAGGTCGCGGGTCTGATAGCCGACCGCCTCGAGCGCCGCGCGGGCGAATTCGGCGCGCCCGGCGTTGCGGCTGAGCCCGAACATCGCGCCGCGCGCGTCGGGATCCCACCACGGCGCGCCGAGCCCGACGAACGCCGGCACCAGATAAATCGGCTCGGCCGGATCGGATGTGGCGGCGAGCTCCCCGGATTCCGCGGCGCTCGCGATCAGCCCGAGGCCGTCGCGCAGCCATTGCACGGCGGCCCCGGCGACGAAAATCGCGCCCTCGAGCGCATAGGTGCGACGCCCGTCGAGCTGATAGGCGATCGTAGTCAACAAGCGGCTGCGCGACTTGACCGCGGTCGTGCCGGTGTTGAGCAGCGCGAAACAGCCGGTCCCGTAGGTCGACTTCATCATGCCGGGCTCGAAGCAAGTCTGGCCGATGGTGGCGGCCTGCTGATCGCCGGCGATGCCCAGGATGCGGATCGGGCCGCCGAACAGGCCGGGCTCGGTGACGCCGAAATCCGCGGCGCAATCCCGCACTTGCGGCAGCAGCGGCAGAGGCACGCCGAACAGTTTTACCAGACCCGCCTCCCATTCGCCGCGGCGGATGTCGAGGAGAAGCGTGCGCGCCGCATTGGTCGCATCGGTGGCATGGACGCGGCCGCCGGTCAGACGCCACAGCAGAAAGCTATCGACCGTGCCGAACGCGAGCTTGCCGTCTTGCGCCGCTCTGCGCGCGCCCTCGACGTGATCGAGCATCCACGCG
>VAZU01000383.1 GCA_005884745.1 Alphaproteobacteria bacterium | reverse complement strand
TTCTCGTCAAGCCAGGTGGAGAGCGAGAGCAGCCGCCCCTCGGCGCGCCGGCTGGCGAAGCGCTCGACGTCCAGGAAGCCGTCGATCGCGTCCAGCATGGGCTTGAGATGCCGGGCGAGCTTGAGGTACTCGTCGGTCAGGTCGGGCTTGGGCTGAACCTCGAAGATGACGACGAACATGGTTTGCGTTGAGGCGGGACCGCGGGATTGCGGCTTGCACAAGCTTGTCATGGCCCGCGAACGCGGGCCACCCAGTATCCACCGCACTGAGGGTCAAAAATCGATAATCCGCGGCTAGGGGTCGCCCGGACAAGCCGGGCGATGACACGGAGAGGGGCGCTAATGCGCGGGGACGCGATGCGGTGCTTCACCGCGTTCTGCACCTTCTCGAACGCGCGCACCTCGATCTGGCGCACGCGCTCGCGCGAGACGCCGAATTCTTCGGCGAGCTGCTCGAGCGTGATCGGATCCTCGGAGAGCCGGCGCGCCTCGAAGATGCGCCGCTCGCGGTCGTTGAGCACGCTCAGCGCCTCGCCGAGCGCCTTGCGGCGGTTGTCGAGTTCCTCGTTCTCGGCCAGCACTCGTTCCTGGCTGGGCGCGTCGCTGACCAGCCAATCCTGCCACTCGCCGGAATCGCCGTCCTCGCGAATGGGCGTATTGAGCGAAGCATCGCCCCCGAGCCGCCGGTTCATGTCGATCACGTCCTGCTCGCCGACCCCGAGCCGCTTGGCGATCAGCTTCACCTGGTCCGGCCGCATGTCGCCCTCCTCGAGGGCGGAGATCTTGCTCTTGGCCTTGCGCAGGTTGAAGAACAGCTTCTTCTGGTTGGCGGTGGTGCCCATCTTCACCAGCGACCAGGAGCGCAGGATGTACTCCTGGATCGAAGCCTTGATCCACCACATCGCATAGGTGGCGAGCCGGAAGCCTTTTTCCGGCTCGAATCGCTTGACCGCCTGCATCAGCCCGACGTTGCCCTCCGAAATGACTTCGGCGATCGGCAGGCCGTAGCCGCGGTACCCCATGGCGATCTTGGCGACCAGGCGAAGATGGCTGGTGACGAGCCGATGCGCGGCCTCGCGGTCGCCATGCTCGCGCCAGCTCTTGGCCAGCATATATTCCTCCTGCGGCTCCAACATCGGGAACCGCCGGATTTCCTCGAGATAGCGGGTGAGACCGGATTCAGCCGTTAGGATCGGCAATGCAGCACTATGGGCCATGACAGCGCCCTCCAAATTTTAGGCCCCCGACAAAATCGGCGGGCAGGTGGTGCCAACGCTCCCCGAGCCGATGGCGCCATTTGTGCGACCGCGAATACGGATCGCGGTGCAACATACCACAAAAGCACCCGACGGAAGGGTTCGCAAAGGTCAAGTCCGCGTGACTCGCCGGTCGGGGTTCCACCAGCAAGCCATTGTTTCGTTCGTTGGTTAACCGATTCCGGCGGCCTTCTGCGCGCCGTTTCTGGCCAAGCTGTCGCGTAAACGGGCGAGCTCGACCGGCAGTTCCGAACGGAACTCGAGAAAATGCCGGGTTTTCGGATGTTCGAAGCCCAATATATGGGCATGAAGGGCCTGGCGATCAAGCCGGGCCAGGGCGTCGCGGGGTTCCGGGCCGAGCAACGCCGCCTTGGTCTTGAATCCGGGCCCATAGACGCGATCGCCGATGAGCGGATGGCCGATATGGGCGAGATGTACCCGGATCTGGTGGGTCCGGCCCGTTTCCAGCCGGCAGGCAAGCAGGCTCGCGACGGGATCCGGTCCGGCGCCGAAATAGCGTTCCGCCACCTCCCAGTGCGTGACGGCATGCCGGCCGCCCTGCCGCACCGCCATCTTGTCGCGCGCATGGGGATGCCGGGCGATTTCCGCCTCGATCCGGCCCTTGGGCCGGTCCGGCGCGCCCCACACGAAGCCGAGATAGCCGCGCTCGAGCGGGCCGGCGCGCCCGTGGTCGGCGAACTGGGCGGCGAGCGCCCGATGCGCCGCATCGGTCTTGGCCACGACCAGGAGGCCGGAGGTATCCTTGTCGAGCCGGTGGACGATGCCGGGCCGTTTTACCCCGCCGATGCCGGACAGGCTGTCGCCGCAATGGGCGATCAGGGCGTTGACCAGCGTGCCGGTCCAGTTCCCGGCGGCGGGATGCACCACGAGCCCGGCCGGCTTGTCGATCACGATCAGCTCCGCATCCTCGTAGACGACGGCGAGCGCGATCGCTTCCGGACCCGGCACCGGGTCCGCCGGCGGCGGCACCCGGACGGTGATCGCGGCCCCCGCGTTGACGCGGTGCGCCGGATCGCGGATCGTTCGGCCGTCGATGGCGACCGGCGAGGATCAGCGCCTTGAGGCGCGAGCGGGAAAGCCCGGCATGTTGGGCGAGGACGCGGTCGACCCGTTGCCCGTCTTCGCTCGCTGCGACGAGGATGGTTTGCGTGCCGGTATCTTTCGCCATGGCCGACCCGAGCTCGGACAAACCTGATCAGCCCGCGGCGGCCGAGGGCCGAACGCCCGAGGATGCCGCCACGAGGCTGAACGAGATCCTGTCCTCCCCGATCGAAGACCCGTTCGCGCCGGAAGGGAAAGCTCCCCGCCCGCCGGAAGCGAAACCGGTCGCTTCGCCGCCGGACCCTGCCGGAAGGGAAGCCGCAAAAGCCGTCCCGCCGCACTTCGCCGCGTGGGAAGGCGCCAAGGCGTCGCCGCCGGAAGCCGCGCCGGATAAAGCCTCGGCGCCGAGCCGGCGCCGGTGCCGCAGGGCACGTCGCAAGCAACGCCGCCCGACGCCGGCGCGGCGCGCGTCATCGCAAAAGTGCGGCGGCTCATGTTGGTCTCCACCGTGCTCACGGCGCTCGCGGTCGCCGCCGTGCTCGGCATCATCGGCTATCGCCTTTTCCGCAGCGAGGGAAGCCAGGCGCCCACCCAGGCGACGCTCACGCTGCCGCCGGGCGCGAAGATCGTGCAGAGCGCGATCGCGGACGACCGCATCGTGCTCACGCTTCAGGTCGGCGGCGCGCTCGAGATCCGCACCTACGATCTCAAGACGCTCAAACCGCTCGGGCGATTGAATTTCAGCACGGTGCCGTGACGGGGGGCGCCGGCGTCGGCGAAAGTTTGCGCACTGATCCGGCAGGAGGTCAGGCCGCGCGGCGTTTCTTGGGTGAGCGCTTCCGCTCGGCCGGACGGGCAGACAAGGTCAGGCCCAAGGCGCGCAGGATACGCATAACCGTGCTGAATTCAGGATTGCCGGTTTCGCCCAGCGCCCTGTAGAGGCTCTCCCGGTTCAGCTCGGCTGCCTCGGCAACTTTTGCCATGCCGCGGGCTCGCGCCACTAGCCCGAGCGCATCCCGAACGAAAGCCGGATCGCCGGTTTCGAACGCCGCCGTGACGTAGGCAGCCTGCCGCTCCGGAGTGTCGAGATATTCCGCCGCATCGAACCTCGTGGTTACGATCACTATTGTGTCTCCGTTATTTCATGGGCCATAGCATGTGCCCGCTTGATATCTCGAGTTTGCGTGCCCTTCTGGCCGGCGCACAACAGGATCACGACAGCTGCCCCACGCTGCATGTAGTACACGCGATAGCCTGGACCGTAATCGATTCGCATTTCCATCACGCCCGAGCCGACGCTTCTGGCGTCTCCCGGATTTCCCTGTTCCATTCGACGAATCCGAGCGACGATTCGTGCGACGGCATTCGCATCCCTTAAGCGGCGCAGCCAGCTCGAGAATTTCTCTGTCTGCCGCACTTCGATCATGGAGCTGGAATGTAGCCTATAGGCGACGGAGAAACAAGATGATGGCCCGCACTGCCGGCAATCTAAGCGCTCGAATGGCCCAAGGGCTCTCGGCGCAGGCCATCTGGCGTATGGCCGGCCAACTCGGGACAGGCGCTTGCCAGGCCGCGGGATCGAGGCTACTTGACGGGACTGCGCGCTCCCTTCGTCTAGCGGCCCAGGACGTCGCCCTCTCACGGCGAAAACAGGGGTTCGAGTCCCCTAGGGAGCGCCATAGAATCGGTCTCTCCAGTGGCGCGAATCGCTCAAGCCGCATGTTGCGTGTCAGTTCGGATCGATGAGCACAATGCATAGACAATCGGGTATAATGAGACGCGATGAACCCGCGCGAACCCGTCCGCCACTTTCAAGCCTCGCCTTGATATCTTGCCGCCGGCCCAACAACGCCTATGGCCGGAGTTGTCGGAGACCCCCGAGGAATTCACGCTCTATGGCGGTACCGCGATTGCCCTGCGGCTTGGCCACCGACCATCCTTGGACTTCGATTTCTTCGCATCCACCCCGTTCATCCCGAGCGCCCTGTTGCAGAAAGTGCCTTATCTAAAAGGG
>VAZU01000382.1:1871-4404 GCA_005884745.1 Alphaproteobacteria bacterium | reverse complement strand
GCACACGAGGACCAGGTCGTATTCGCCCATGGTCAGGTGCACGGATTTGATCTCGCCGCCCATTTCCTTGAGCATCTTCTTGGCCGCATCGAAGCGGCGCGGGGAATCCTTGACCTGTTGAATGCCCCGCTCGGTCCAATTGACGAGCACGATGTAGGTGGTCATGGCGCGCCTCCGTCGCATGGATCAGGGGTCAGAAATCAGAAATCAGAAATCGAAACATTCTGACAACTGATATCTGAAAACCCTCCCCTGATCTGACTACCGACTTCTGATCACTGATTCCTGGTCCTCCAGCCGGTCATCGGCCAGACGAGCTTGGCGGTCGCGCGGTCTTGCGGCCACACCGACTTGTATTCCTTGCCCTGGAGCTGGATCAAATAGGTGGCGGACAGCGTGTTCTGGCCGGTCTCGTCGAATTTCACGCCGCGATAGCCGATCATGAGCTGCTCGGGCTTGAGATCGGTGTCCTGCAGCGCCTTCTGGATCTTTGCGTGATCGGTCGAGCCGGCGCGATTGATGGCGTCGGCCAGCACCAAGAATCCCTGCATCCAGCGGGCGCTGGTGTCGTCGAGATCGCGGCCGGTCTTCTTCTTGAACAGCTCGTTGACCGTGTAGCTGTTGCCGCCGGGCTTGCCGAGATCCCAGGCGCTGCGGTTCATCGCGCCCTGGGCGATCTCGCCGACCGCGGGAATGAACGCCGGGTCGGAGAAGCCGGCATCGTCGCCGATGATCATCGGCGGGGTGTAGTCGAGATTCTTCAGCGTCTTGAAATACAGGATGGTGTCTGCGGTGTAGCTGATGAAGATGACCGCGTCGGGCGCGAGCTGCTTGAGCTGCAGCACCTGGCCGGAGACGTCCGAGCCGTTGGCGTTGTAGGGGATCTGCGCCGCCACCTTGATGCCGCTCTTGTTGGCCGCGTCGCTGATGCTGGCGGCGACCGAGGTGCCGTAGTCGGTGTTCTCGTTGACGATGGCGATGGCGTCGACCTTCCTGCCGGCTTGTTTGAGCTCGCCGAGAAACGAGGTGTAGGCCTTGGCGAAATCCGGCGCGATCGGCCCGCTGCGAAAGATCCACTTGAAGCCGCGCTGGGTGATGTTGAGCGCCACCGAATCCGCCACCAGGAACGGGACGCCGTAGCGTTCGGCAACCGCCGTCGCCGTGAGCGCCACCGAGGAATGATAGGCGCCGAGCATGGCGGCGACCTTCTCCTGGGTGACGAGGCGCAGCGTCTGGCTCTGGCCGACCGAAGGATTGCCCTGGTGGTCGGCATTGAGCAGCTCGACTTTCGCGCCGCCCAGATTGGCGAGCCCCGCGGCCCCGGCGAGCGGGCTGCCCTTGAGCTCGGGATAGACGCCGTTGACGATCTCGGCGCCGAGCTCGATCGCATCCTTGGCGGAATTGCCGGCGCTCGCCGCATTGCCGCTGAGCGGATAGATCACGCCGATCTTGACGGTCTCGGCGGCGCCCGCCGGAAGCGCGATCGCCAGCGCCAAGAGCGCGGCGGCGAGCCGATGGCCCCGATGGTTCATGCAATCCTCCCCGTTGCGAGCGGCATTGGGTCCCGCTCTTTGCCGCACCATAGCACGAAGGCGGCGCCGTCAGCGCGCCGCCGGCGCAAATTGACTTGCCTTTCCGTCACGATCAAGCGCGGACGAGCGCAACGCGTCCGCTCCTCGACCGGGAGGCTTGCCGCACGCATCGGCGGCAGCTCGATCGTGGGCGCGAGGCCCCCGACCGAGCTCGCCGAACCTGGCCGTCGTGTGCCGGGATCGGCCTCGGTCGACGCTTCCTCGACGGGGGACCACTCGGACACAGGAACGATTTCCAGCAAGCAACGTTGAGTTCATCGGTCAGCGGTTGGCCAGGATGTGCGCCCGGGCGTAGGCAGAGCGAGTCCATATGCAGAGAAGCGACATTCGCTCGCAGACCGCCTCAGTTGGGCTGGCGCAAGATCAAAACACCGAGACACTCCGCTGGTACCTGCTCGCTTTCCCTGGTTTGGAGCCGCCTGGAATCCCGACCGGCTTTGGCTTTCATCTTGCTCTCGTTTGTATTTGGGTCAGCCATCAGCGCTGTCGTTCCGCCGCTTCGTGGGCCGGACGAGATAGCTCACTTCCTGCGCATTTACTCGTACGCGCGCGGGGGGCTGCTACCCGTCACGGAGGTCGATGGTCGCAAGGGAATCTTCATCGAGCACGAGCTGTACACCCGGCTCTCGTTCTTCAAGAATGCCGGGGAACGCTTTGGCCAAAACAGACAACAGGGCCTTCGGTACGGCGCGATAATGCAGGAGTACTCGCGCCCGGCCGGAACGCTCCATGAGCAGGAGCACGCCGCGAAATTCATGCCCTTCGCGGGCACCGAAGGCTACAACCCGGCCGCCTATGCTCCCTACGTTGTGGCGGCAGCCATTGGAAATCTGCTCGGGCTCGATTTTCCGAACCTGCTGCTTCTGATGCGCTTCTTGGGCCTGATAACGTTCACGGCCGTGGCGGCGTACGCCATCAAGCTCACCCCGACGCTGAAATGG
>VAZU01000382.1:1328-1858 GCA_005884745.1 Alphaproteobacteria bacterium | reverse complement strand
CGATCGGTGCTCAGCGCCGATGGTGCCGCGCTGGCTTACGCGCTAGTGATCACCGCCCTTTGTTTCAGTGCCGTCCAGCGATGCGGTCGGATCTGGGAGCGCTCGCTGTGGATGACGCTGTGCGCGCTCAGCAAGCAGCCGCAGATCGTGTTCGTGGCGTTGGAGTTGATGGTGTGCCGGATGACGGAGCTGCGGCGGCGATGGAGCAGCCTGGCGCTCATCGTGGTCCCCAGCTTCATTTTGTCGCCGCTATGGGTAGTAGCAGTATCCGCCGACATCGCGGTGTGGCGTCTTGCCCAGGCAGAAACCCACCCACGCGAGCAATTCGATCCGCTGTGGAAGCTCGCGTACATGTGGGAACACCCCCTCCACTTCCCGCTGGCAGCATGGACGTCCGTGACCGTATGGGGAGACCGGCTGTGGCCGGAGCTTATCGGCATCTTGGGATGGCAGGATGTTCTGCTTCCGCCCTGGACTTATTTCGTGCTCACGGCCATTCTCCTCCTCGTGCCTTTGCAAAAACTGAATTT
>VAZU01000382.1:0-1299 GCA_005884745.1 Alphaproteobacteria bacterium | reverse complement strand
CCTGGGCTACATCGTGACGGTGTATCTGATTTTCTTTCTCACCTATACGCCGATCGATATCGACCACGTCCGGGGCGTCCAAGGACGTTACTTCGTCATTGCCCTGCCGATGGCTGCCATCTTCCTCGCCTCGACGCTCAACGTCGATTTACGTCGTGGTGCACTCGCGACGGCCGCGATCGCTGGATCATTGCTTTCGGGGATTGCGTGTTTCACAGCACTGCTGGAAGCACATTGGTCGGTGCCCTGAACGCCAGTACCCGTGCCCATCGAACCAGCCGTCATCGTTCTTGCCGGATCGGGGGTTTTGAGGTTCTGGACAACGAGTAACGCGGGCCGGTCAGCCTCGGCGATAGAAGAATACGACCGGTACGCCTCGGCGCGTCAGCCCGATTTCACCGGGACAGGTTCTAGAATCCGTACAGCTCGGCCGCATTGTCCACCAGGATCTTTCGGCGGTTCCCATCGTCGGGAGCCCAGTCCAGCAACAGATCGAGCAGATCCGCCTCGTCCGGCGGATTTTTTTCCGAAGGGTGCGGCCAATTGGTCGCCCACAGCATGCGTTCCGGCGCGGCCTTGACCAGCGCCTTGGCGAGCTCGCTCACGTCATCATAGCGCGGCGGCCCGGCCTTGGAGACCAAATAA
Source organism: Alphaproteobacteria bacterium (assembly GCA_005884745.1). Lineage (GTDB taxonomy): Bacteria > Pseudomonadota > Alphaproteobacteria > Rhizobiales > Xanthobacteraceae > AP-16. Next base: position 654 of record VAZU01000382.1, on the reverse strand, counting down.
GGGCCGGACAGCTTCACCCACACCCGTCCGCTATCGACGAGGCGGAGCAGGCAGCGGAACGCGGGATTGCCGGCCGCGACCGGGTCGGCGATGCGGCCGATATGGTCGATCACGATCCGGCCCGGCCAGTCGCGGATCTGGCGCTCGCGGTCGGGCAAGAGTCTTCCGTCCATTTGCAATTGCGCGTGCCAGCCGACCGATTGCACGCGGGCGACCACGGCATCGGCGATATCCCAGGAAATGGCGCCGCCCGGCAGCATGTGGAGGCGCGCGGCGCGCATGCCGGCGGCGTCGAGGCGGCGCAGCTCGGCTTCGCTGACGTGGTCATCGACCACGGCGACGCCGCGCGCGTTCCTGCCCAGCGCGGCCATGCCGTCGAGCGTGCAAGAATTGTCCTTGCCGTAGGCGGTCGGCTGCACCACCACCGTGCGCGCGATGCCGATCCGCCGCCGCAGTGCCTGATAGGTCGCGACCGAGCCGTCCTCGGGCGGCGCCGAGGCGGCGGTCGGCGCCAGCGGATATTTCTTGTCGTAGAAATGCATATGGGTATCGCAGGCGTTTTCCGGCGCCTGCAGCTTCGGCGTCGACTTGGCCGAAGGAGTTTTCATCGTGCTCATCGAAGTTCGCGCTCCTAAAAACTCACGTCATATTCCG
>VAZU01000379.1 GCA_005884745.1 Alphaproteobacteria bacterium | reverse complement strand
CGCGACGTGCGCGTCCACCAGATTCTCGAGGGCACGAACGAGGTGATGCGGGTGATCATCGGCCGCGACCTGCTGGGGAATTGAGGAAGCGGCGATGCTGATCGGGCAGCTTGCGCTGATAGCCGCGGCGGCATTCACCGGCGCGGCAATCTACGTCACCGTGGCGGAGCAGCCGGCGCGGCTCGCGCTCGACGATGAGGCGCTATTGACCCAGTGGCAGTCGAGCTATCCGCGCGCGTCCGTCATGCAGGCAAGTCTTGCGGCCGTCTCGGCTCTGCTCGGCTTGGCTGCATATTGGTCGAGCGGGGATTGGCGCTGGCT
>VAZU01000378.1 GCA_005884745.1 Alphaproteobacteria bacterium | reverse complement strand
GGCTGCCGCCGACGGCGGCACGCGCCGCGCGATCGAGACCTGGGCTCGGCTCCACCTCGTGCGCGACGCGCTCGGCCTCTCGGCGACGGCTATTTATCTGTGGGCCGGCCATTGAGCGCCGACCCGGACATCGTGTTCGACCGATGCGGCGCCGCGGGGGTGGTTACGCTGAACCGCCCGCAGGCGCTCAATGCGGTGACGCACGGCATGGTGCATGCGCTGGCCGCAAAGCTCGAGGAATGGGCCTGCGATCCGGCGATCACCCGCGTCGTCGTCCGCGGCGCCGGCGAGCGGGCGTTCTCGGCCGGCGGCGACATCCGCGCGCTCTACGACCTCGGCCGTGCCGGGCGGCAAGCCGAGGCGCTGCCGTTCTGGCGCGACGAATACACGCTCAACGCCTTCATCAAGCATTATCCCAAGCCCTACGTCGCGCTGATCGACGGCATCGTCATGGGCGGCGGCGTCGGGGTTTCCATCCACGGATCGCACCGGGTCGCGGGAGAAAAATTCCAGTTCGCCATGCCGGAAGTCGGCATCGGGTTTTTTCCGGACGTCGGCGCCACGTGGCTGTTGCCGCGCATGCCGGGCGAGAGCGGCTTGGAGCCGCCGACGCCGTGGCTACCGGCATCGCCACGCACCACGTTCCCTCCGCGCGGTTTTCCGAGCTGCTCGATGCCCTGTGCGGCAATGTGCCGGTCGATGCCCTGCTTGCCGCCTTCGCCCAATCTCCCGGGGAAAGCCCGCTGATCCACCGAAGCGCCACAATCGACCGGCTGTTCGTCGGCGATCAGGTCGAGGATATCCTCGGCCGGCTGGAGCGTGAGGCGGAAGGGGGGGCGGATGCAGGCTGGGCGCGCGCGACGGCCGCGACGATCCGAGCCAAGTCGCCGACCAGCCTCAAAATCGCGCTGGCGCAAATGCGGCGGGACAGGACCTGGTCGTTCGCGGATTGCATGAAGGCCGAGTTCCGCATCGTCTCGCGCGTGGTCTACGGGCATGATTTCTACGAGGGAATCCGCGCGGTGATCATCGACAAGGACAATGCGCCGCGCTGGCGCCCGGCAACCCTCGATGCGGTGAGCGAGGCGGAGGTCGCGCGGCACTTTGCGCCGCTCCCCGAGGAGCTCGAGCTGCCATGAGCGACCCCATGGCGGCAGTCGAGGGCATCGGGCGGCAGAAGGGGGCGGGCCTGTGGACCGGCCGGCTGGTCTGGTTCCTGCGCGCGATGGCGGCCGTGTCGCTCCTCAAGGGCCTCTATCATTGGGCGGTGGTCGTCGGCATCGGCGACAATTCCAGCTCGATCTTCGAGGCGAGCTCGACGGCGTGGCAGGCGGCTACGATCTTTTTCGCCGTGATCGATCTCGTGGCGGCGGTCGGCCTGTGGCTTGCGGCGGTCTGGGGCGGGGTGGTGTGGCTCACCGCGGCAATCTCCATGGCCGCGGTCGAGCTGTTCTTATTTTTGGTGGTGCTCGGCGAACTGGCGGCGATCCTCGCCTATGTCGGTCTTGCGGTCATGGCAGCGCGCGAGCGCCCGCCGTGACCGCGTGAAAACGGGAGGGAACAAATGGCACGCATCGGGTTCATCGGGCTCGGCAACATGGGCTTGCCGATGTCGCTCAACCTGCGCAAGGTCGGACATTCCGTTGCCGGGTTCGATGTCAGCGCGGCGGCGGTCGAGAAGCTGGTTGCGGGCGGCGGCACCGCCGCCGACGCCATCAAGGCCGCCGCCTCGAACGTGGACGCCGTGATCAGTATGCTGCCTTCCGGCAGCGAAGTTCGCGAAGTCTATCTGAAGGCCGGCGTGCTGGATGCAATCACGCCCGACACGCTGCTGATCGATTGCTCGACCATCGACGTGGACAGCGCGCGCCAGGTTTCCGCGGCGGCGCGCGAGAAGGGGCTGGCCATGCTTGATGCGCCGGTCTCCGGCGGCGTCGCCGGCGCCCAGGCCGCGACCCTGACGTTCATGGTGGGCGGGACCGAGCAGGCCTTCGCCCGCGCCAAGCCGTTGCTCGAGGCGATGGGGAAGACCATCGTCCACGCCGGTCCATCCGGCAACGGCCAGGCGGCCAAGATCTGCAACAACATGGTGCTCGGCATCTCCATGATCGCCGTGAGCGAAGCCTTCGTGCTCGCCGAGCGCCTCGGGCTCGATGCGCAAAAGCTGTTCGAGATTTCCTCGAAATCGTCGGGCCAGTGCTGGTCGCTGACGAGCTATTGTCCGGTTCCGGGGCCGGTGCCGACGTCGCCGGCCAATCGCGATTACCAGCCGGGATTTACCGCCGCGATGATGCTCAAGGACTTGCGCCTGGCGCAGGAGGCCGCGCGTTCGGCCGGCGCATCGACCCCGCTCGGGGCGGAAGCGGCGGCGCTCTACGGGCTCTTCGTCGGAAACGGCTTCGGCGGGCGCGACTTTTCCGGGATCATCCGCTTCCTGCGCGGCACGTGATCCGACCGTCCTTCAGGTACTGGGCATGAACAATTGGCCCGAGTTGCCCTATGCGGCTTGGAAAGACACGCGCGACACGCTGCATCTGTGGACGCAGATCGTCGGCAAGATACGGCTGATGCAGACGCCGTGGCTGAACCATTCCTGGCACGTGGTGCTGTACGTGACCGCGCGTGGCCTGACGACCTCGCCCATTCCCTATCGCGAACGCGCGTTCCAGATCGATTTCGACTTCATCGATCACGTGCTGTTGGTGCGGACGAGCGATGGAGATTTGCGCCGACTCCTGCTCGCGCCGATGCCGGTCGCCCAATTCCATACCGAGCTGTTCGCGGCGATGATCGAGCTCGGGCTCGACGTGCGGATCACGACGATGCCGTGCGAGATCGCCGACAGCATTCCGTTCGATCAGGACCGCACCCACGCCGCTTACGATCGCGATTACGTCACGCGTTTCTGGCGCGTGTTGTTCTCGACGCATCAGGTGCTGACACGTTTCCGCACCGGATTTCTCGGCAAGGCGAGCCCGGTGCATTTCTTCTGGGGCAGCTTCGATCTGGCGGTCACGCGGTTTTCCGGAAGGCCGGCGCCGCCCCATCCCGGCGGCGTGCCGCATCTGCCGGACGCGGTCGCACGCGAAGCATATTCGCACGAGGTGTCGAGCGCCGGGTTCTGGCCGGGTGGCGGCGGGCCGGTGGAATATGCGGCGTTCTATTCCTACGCCTATCCCGCGCCGCAGGGCTTTGCCTCCGCCGCGGTACGCCCGGAACAGGCATTCTTCTCCAGGGAACTGGGCGAATTCATCCTGCCTTACGATGCCGTGCGCACTTCGCCGGACCCCGAGGGTGAGTTGATGGAATTCTTGCAGAGCACGTACGAGGCCGCCGCGAATCTCGGGCATTGGGATCGTGCCGCATTGGAATGCGCGCAGGGGGAAGCCGGCAGACCGCGATTGGTTTAGCAGGCGGGAGGCACGCAGTTTATCTTCGTAAGTGCGTAAATGAGCCCCGGCATAACGCGGCGACATCAGAGTGAACGAAAGCTGACCAGCTAAATGTTTTGACCCGCGGTCAATCGAACGTTCACCGTGATCGATAAACCTAATCTTTATGCTACAATTTAAGCCGACCTTAGAGCATCTGCGCTAGGTTGCCCGGCGTGGACGAGGAGCAGGGCCTCGTCCGGCATGAAAAACATCAACATCATGCAGGGCGTCAAAATGAAACCTCTAGCGAACGCGGCGGAGAGCGTCGATCGTCAGGCGCGCTTCGAACAAATTCAACCGCTCTATCTCGAGGCCTTGACCTTGGTCGAGCGATTGCATCGGCGGCTGCTCGACGTCATCAAGGACGAGTTCGACCGCCGCGGTCGCGCCGACATCAACGCGGTCCAGGCGCTGCTGCTGTTCAACATCGGCGACAAGGAGCTGACCGCGGGCGAGCTGCGCACGCGCGGCTATTATCT
>VAZU01000381.1 GCA_005884745.1 Alphaproteobacteria bacterium | reverse complement strand
GGGCGAAAACTGAGATCACCGCCCCGTATTTCGCCTCCGTCATGCCCGGCCTTGTGCCGGGCATCCACGATCTCAACCCCGATGCATGAAACGTGGATAGCCGGGACAAGCCCGGCCACGACGCTTTAACTGCCGCAAGCGCCCGCCCCCGCCCCAACCGCGCACCCCGTCGCCGGGTTGGGGCTGCGTGTCGGCCGGGCTGTCTGGCTAAATGCAAGGAAGTTGGGGAGCGCGCCCGGCAAATCACGCTTGACACGTGCCGACGGAACGCGAAACGCCCCGCAAAGTTCCCGCGGTGGGAAGAATTTGCTCTCGGCTGGATACGCGGCCCGCACCCGCGATCCCCTCGCCAAAACCCTATTCACTCTTGAGTCGCAAATCGATTCTGCGCAATCGAAAGATGTTTTCTAGCGAATTGAATCGCCTCAAGCCCTTGTTCTTACATCGAAAGATTTCAAAGTTACCTCCAACATTCGAGGGTTTTCGCGGCTAAACCGGCGGGCAGCGGCCCGCTTCGCGCGTCCTGCGACCCGCGGGTCACGACAGCTCGACCAGCATCCCCTCCCGGATGGTAACCCGGCGATCCATGCGCTGAGCCAGATCCATGTTGTGGGTGGCGATGATCGCGGCCAGCCGCGACGCGTGGACCAATTGGCCCAAGGTCCCGAACACATGCTCGGAGGTCCGCGGGTCGAGGTTCCCGGTCGGCTCGTCCGCGAGCAGCACGCGCGGCGCATTGGCGACCGCTCGGGCGATCGCGACCCGCTGCTGCTCGCCGCCGGAGAGCTCCGCCGGACGATGCTGCAGCCGCTCCTCGAGGCCGAGATAGCTCAACAGCTCGGCCGAGCGCCGCCGCGCCTCCTGGCGCGACAGTCCGCGGATCATCTGCGGCAGCATGACGTTCTCCAGCGCGGAGAATTCCGGCAGGAGATGATGGAACTGATAGATGAAGCCGATCTCGGTGCGGCGGATTTTCGTGCGCTCGCCGTCGGATAGGTTCGAGGTGGGAATCCCGTCCACATAGACCTCGCCGGCGTCGGGATGCTCGAGCAGGCCGGCAATGTGCAACAGCGTCGACTTGCCGGCGCCCGACGGGCCGATCAGCGCCACCGATTGCCCGGGCCAGACCGCCAGCTCCGCGCCGCCGAGAATCTCCAGGATCGATTCGCCCTGATGGTACCGGCGCTCGACGGCGTCCAGGAACAGCACCGGGTCCTTGTCGGCCATGGCACTCATTCGTAACGCAGCGCTTCGACCGGATCGAGGCGCGCCGCCCGCCAGGACGGGTAGAGCGTCGCCAGCAGCGACAGCATGAGCGCCATGACGAGAACCGCGAGCGTCTCCCCGGCGTCCATCTGGGCGGGCAGGCGCGACAGGAAATAAAGCTCGGGAGAGAACAGCTCGGTGTTGGTCAGCCAGGACAGGAATTGCCGGATCGATTCGACGTTGAGGCAGACCAAAGTGCCCACGATGAACCCGGTGAAGGTGCCGATCACCCCGATCGAGGCTCCGGTGATGAGGAACACCCGCATGACCGCGCCCTGGGTCGCACCCATCGTGCGCAGGATGGCGATGTCGCCGCTCTTGTCCTTCACCAGCATGATCAGCCCGGAAACGATGTTGAGCGCCGCGACCAGCACGATCAGCATCAGGATCAGGAACATCACGTTGCGCTCGACCTGAAGCGCGTTGAAGAACGTGGCGTTGCGCTGCCGCCAGTCGATCATGAAGATCGGCCGGCCGGCGGCCTCGCTGATCCGGCCGCGCAACGCATCGATGTCGTCCGGATCGTTGCTGTAGACCTCGATCGCGGTGACGTCGCTGGCGCGGTTGAAATAGGCCTGAGCCTCCGGCATCGGCATGAACACGAAAGCGGCGTCGTATTCCGACATGCCGATCTCGAACACGGCGGCGATCT
>VAZU01000380.1 GCA_005884745.1 Alphaproteobacteria bacterium | reverse complement strand
CTATCCGACCTTCACCATGATGAATGCCGCAAGCTTCGCCACCGGCGGCTTCCCCGGCTCGACCGGCTATTACGGCAACACGGTGTGGCAGCCCGGCGCGCAAGGCCCCGATTCCGCCAACGTCAAGGTGGATTTCCAACAGCCGGTATTCACCGAGGATTATGCCATCCTCGACGACCTGACCCGCTTCCTCAAAGGCGACCTGCTCCTGATCGACACCTTGTTCGAAGCGGCCCAACAGGCCGGCATGGTCACCGCGGCCGTCGGCAAGACGGGAGCCGCGTTCCTCCAGGACTACAAGCGGGGTGGCCTGTTGCTCGATGAAAAGACCGCGCTGCCGCTGAGCTTTGCCAAGGAGCTGCAGGCGGCCGGCATTCCGTTGCCGGCCACCGCGGCCAAAACCTATGCGCCGGACGAGCTCACGTTGGCCCCGAACAACGGCAATCCCATCGAGTTCAAGGCGCCCAAGCGCTTGAAGGACGGCGTGACGTTCGATCCGACCGACAGTTCCGGCAGACCGTACACGGCCGGCCTTCAGTACATGGCCAACGTCTACATCGATTACATCGTGCCGAAGCAATCTCCGCGGCTGAGCATGCTCTGGATCCGCGATCCCGATACTTCGCAGCACGTCTACGGCGTCGGCAGCCCCAATGCGCGCGATGCCGTGCGTTCGACCGATGCCATGCTCGGCCAATTGCGGGCCCGCCTGAAACAGCTGGGCGAGGAGGCCTCGACCGACATCATCGTGGTGTCGGACCATGGCCACAGCAACGTGGCCGGATCGAGCCAGCTGTTTCCGCTGCGCGCAATCGCGGACGGCGCCATAGCAGCCGTCGATCCTGGCGGCTACTCGGTTTCCGGCCTCGTCCGCCTCGCCGATCTCATGCACCGGGCAGGTTTCACGGTGTTCGACGGGATCGGATGCACCTATCTGCCGGTGGCGCTCGGCATCAAGGCGGACGGCACGCCGGTCTATCCGGTCGAGACCGATCGCGACGGCAAGCTGTGCGGCAAGGAAGGCCAAAAATACAACATCGGCCCCTACAAGGTTCCGGCCAGCCTGCCGCCCAACGCGCTCGTCATCGCGGTCAACGGCGGCAGCGACTATATCTACGCGCCCGATCGCGATGCCGCCACCGTGCGCAAGGCCGTGGAGTTCCTGCAGACGCGCAGCGAAATCGGCGCCATTTTCGTCGACAGCCGCTACGGCGCGCTTCCCGGCACGCTGCCGCTCAACCTGATCCGGGTGGAGAACACGGCCGGCCGCAACCCCGACGTCATCGTCAGCTACGATTACGATGCATCCGCCGTCATCGGCGGCGCGAACGGGACCGAGTACTCGGGATCGCTGCTCAACAATTCGTATCGCGGCATGCACGGCAGCTTCAGTCCGCTCGACGTGCACAATACGCTGATCGCCTATGGGCCGGATTTTCGCGAAGGCCTCAAGGATCCGCTGCCCACCGGAAACGTCGACGTGGCGCCGACGGTCGCCGGCATTCTCGGTCTGAGCTTGCCGCGGGCGGACGGCCGGCCGCTGCTGGAGGCGCTCAGGAACGGGCCCGGCGCCGGCGATTATCGGGTCGTTTCGCGGACGCTGCGGCCGAACAGCGTTGCGACCGGCATCTCGGTCAAACTGCCGACCGACCCGGGCGGTCGCGAAATCGATCCGGACAAGAAGGAGTACACGATCGAGCTCGAGACGAAGTCGCTGACCTACCAGGGCAGGACCTATACCTATTTCGATTCGGCCAAGGCGGTGCGGCAATGAGCCGGTGCGGCGCGCTGGTCGCAGGGTTGCTGTGCCTCCTTGGGGCCGCGCTGGTTCGGGCCGAGGACGTGATCTCGCAATGGGATGCGGCTTTCCCCACTCGCGACGCGCCGCCGCAGGTATATTTTCGCGCCGGCTATCATGACGACGTCGGCCGCACGCACCGCCTCGAGGTCTGGCGCGAGGCGGACCTTCGCCTGCGGCGAAGGACCGATGAAGCGATCGACCTCTACGTGGAGAAATCCGGGTCAGGCGAGTACGAATACCGGCTGATCGATCATGATCGCAAGATCC
>VAZU01000375.1 GCA_005884745.1 Alphaproteobacteria bacterium | reverse complement strand
GGTATGAACCCTGGAGTTCGGCCGCGCACGCTCCAGTGCGGCGCGGAAATGTATGAGCGCCGCCAGCGCCGTGCGAAACCGGTCGGCATCGGCCGAAGCCTCCGGTTCGGTGGCCGCGACGGAAACGGCGGCATGGCGATTGATATAGCTGGCCGCCATGCGGGTGAGATGGTCCGCTGCGTCCGCGATCTCGTCATCGTACTCGATCAGGTCGACGATATTTGCGATCCCGGATCCGACGTTGTGAAGATAATGGCAGCTGGCGAGCCCCTTTGATGCCCGCCGAAGCTCGCTCTCTATCAGGTCCAGGAAGCTTAGCATGAAGTTCGGGACCATATCGGGCCTCATCGTTGCGGAGCTTCGACCGTCGCGCCCAGAGAGGAGGGCCGGCGGCCGAGCGGGTCATGGCTTGTACCGCGACCCGCGAGCCAGCCGGCGCATGGCCCACCCCTCTCTCTCACGTTGGCGAGGCTGGGGCAATTAGAAATCCATGCCGCCACCATGAGGCATGGCCGGCGTCGCAGCTTCCTTCTTCGGCACCTCGGCGACCATCGCCTCCGTGGTGATCAGCAGGCCCGCGACGGATGCCGCGCCTTGGAGCGCCGCGCGTACCACCTTGGTCGGGTCGATAATGCCTTTGGATATCAAGTTGCCGTACTCGCCGGTCTGGGCGTCATATCCATACGCGTAGGTCTCGTGCTCCAGGATGTGGAAGGGCCTTTCCGGCGAAGCTCGCCGCCGGGACCACCGGCCCTCGATTGTCCTCGACTTGTCCTCCACAAAGGCGCAGGGTCGATGCTGCCGAGACGCCATCCCAAGGCGTTCGGCTGTTTTTCAAGTATTTTCAGCCAAGCGCCCGTTCGGGCGTCCTTTGTCTCGCTCCGAAGCATGTCGGGCGAAGGGGAAGCGACGTGGAAACTCAACATTTGCCGCCGGCACATGGCGGTGTGCTTGCTGTGTCCCGGGCTATGGGTGCTCCCATCCTTGGTCCGCCACTGACTCCAGAGCTCGACAGCCGAGAGGCTTTGCTGCGCGACATGATGCTTGCAGCCATACCCCGACTTCGCGCATTCGCCATTTCGCTGTGCGGCAACGTCGACCGTGCCGACGATCTCGTCCAGGAGACGCTGTTGCGCGCCTTGGCGCACATGGATGCTTTCCGGCCCGGCTCGATGATCGCCTGGCTGATCACGATCTTGCGGAACGTGTTCCTCACGGAATGGCGCAAGCAGCGCTGGGAAATACCGGACGCGGACGGCAGCCACGCCGCGAAGCTGGCATCGCCACCGGCACAAACCGGTGGACTGGAATTCGGGCAGCTGCTCGAGGCGCTCGCCCGGCTGCCGCTCGACCAACGGGAGCCGCTCATTCTGGTGAGCGTCTCGGGCCTCTCGTATCAGCAAGCTGCGAAAATCTGCGAATGTGCGGTGGGAACCGTCAAGAGCAGAGTTCATCGCGGCCGTGTGCGGCTGGCCGAGCTCTTATCGATCGAAAGCGGCGAATGATCATTGCGCGGCCGGAGCATTGGCCGCTGCAATTGAATTCTCGTGAACCGGGAATCCAACCTCCTCGTCGTGCAAGACGCCGGGGAATACGGCGATGTTCCGGAACATGTATTGCCGGCCAGCCCTAGCTTTTGCGCATTTTGCGCTTATATTTCACGTGCGGTTTGAATGTTGACCATTCAAATGGTGTTGCAGCGATATTTGGAGACATTGACATGACGAACGTAGCTTCGAATTCACCGGCTGCATTCGATTACGGAGCCGAGGCGGAGCTGTTCCCCACCAGGCGCTGGAAATCCGCGCGACG
>VAZU01000374.1 GCA_005884745.1 Alphaproteobacteria bacterium | reverse complement strand
GGTGACCCAGGCGATCTTGGCGCTCAGGCTCGTCATGGTTTGCTCCCTGACAGAATGGCGGATGCCGGCTCGTCCTTGATGCCGAGATAGATTTTCTGCACCTGCTTGTCGGCTTCGAGCTCGCGCGCCGTGCCCTCCAGCACGGTACGCCCGGTCTGCAGAACGTAGCCGTAATCGGCGATGTCGAGCGCCAGCGGCACGGTCTGCTCGGCGAGCAGCAGCGTGAGCCCCTCCTGGTGCAATTTCCACAAGGTGTCGTAGAGGGTCTCGAGCACGGCGGGAGCCAGTCCGAGGCTCGGCTCGTCGAGCAGCAGCAACTTCGGCTCGCTCATGAGGGCGCGGCCGAGCGCCAGCATCTGGCGCTCGCCCCCGGACAACGTGCTCGCGCTCTGGCGCCGCCGCTCCGCCAGCCGCGGGAAGATGCCGAATACGCGGTCGAGCAGCTGCGGGATCCGGCTCTTGTCGCGCAGGGCGGTTGCGCCGAGCCGCAGATTTTGCTCGACCGTCTGATTGACGAACAGCCGCCAACCTTCCGGTGAGAGCGCCAGTCCCTTGGGCACGATGGCGTAGGCCGGCATTCCGCCGATCTCCTCGCCGCGCCAGCGGATGGTGCCGGCGCTCGGCCGGACGAGGCCGGCGATGGCATTGAGCGTCGTCGTCTTGCCGGCGCCGTTCGATCCGAGCAGCGCGACGATGTGACCTTCCTCGACGCGCAGCGACACGTCGGCCACGCCGATGAGATCCCCATAGCGCACTTCCAGGTGCTCGACTTCGAGGCGAAGGGTCATGGCCGCCGCCGCCGGTGCGGACGCCCGATATAAGCCTCGATCACCTGCGGATCGTTGACGACGTCCCGGGGAGCGCCGCTGGCGATGGTGCGGCCCTGGTTGAACACGAGCACGCGGTGCGTCAGGCTGAGAATCACCTCCATGATGTGCTCGGTGATCACCAGCGTGATGCCGCGCTCGTGGATCCGCCGCACCAGCTCGATCGCGGTCTGGATCTCCACTGGATTGAGTCCGGCGAGCGCTTCGTCGAGCAGAAGCAGCCGCGGGCCGGTGGCGAGCACGCGAGCGATCTCCAGGCGCTTGCGTCCCGGCGTGCCCAGGCTGCGCGCCCGCTGATGACTGACCGATTTCAGGCCGGCGAACTCGATCGCCTCGAGGGCCGCGTCGCGCGCATCCTTGCGGTGCGGATGACGCAGAAACGCGCCGACCATGACGTTGTCCAGAATGGTCATGTCGGGAAACGTCGCCGGAATCTGAAAGGTGCGGCCGATGCCGAGCCGCGCGTGCGTTTCCGGCGAGGCCCGCGTGACGTCCTCGCCGTCGAACCGGACCGATCCGGCGGTCGGCGCCAGATCGCCGGAAAGGCAATTGAAGAACGTGGACTTGCCGGCACCGTTCGGGCCGATCTACGGCGCGGAAGCTCCCGAACAATTGCGTGACGGCGCGCGCCTCAAGCAGCATGGCGGGCCTCGAGCGGCTCGGGTGCCCTCCTGCGCGCGGTGAGCCGGAACCAGAGCTCGAGCAGACCGCCCGGTTCGAACCGCGCCAGCAGCAGGATGATGCCGCCATAGAGGATATAGGTCAGACCCGATCCGCCGCCGCCGAATGCGCTGTTGGTGGCGGTCTTCAGCGGCACCAGGATGATGGCGCCGATCAGCGGCCCGAACAGGGTGCCGACGCCGCCGAGTGCCGCGGTGATGATCATCTCGACGGAGACCAGGATGCCGAAGCCGCTCTCCGGATCGATGAAGCCAACCATCAACGCGTAGAGCGAGCCGGCGAGCGAAGTGAACGTCGCGCTGAGCATCAGCGCGTAGAGCTTGTAGCGGCGGGCGGGGACCCCGAGGCTGCGCGCGGCGCGCTCGCCGGCCTGTATCGCGCGCCAATAATAGCCCATGCGGCCGCGCTCGAGCAGCCACGTCATTCCCAGCAGGACGATCAGCACCACCAGGAACAGATAATAATAAGGCACCGCGCTGCGGAACGAGAGATCCAAGACCGTGCGCGCTACCGGCGGCCCCATCAGGCCGATGGCGGCCCCGACGAAATCCCAATTGCCGACGACGATGCGCACCAGTTCCGCCGCCGCGATGGTCGCCATCGAGAAATAATGCCCGCGCAGGCGAAAGCTCGGCATGCCGATGACGGCCGCCATGACGAGACTCACGGCGATGCCGAGCGGCACGCCCGCGAGCGGCGGCAATTGCCAGCGGGTATAGACGAGCAACGGCGCATAGGCGCCGGCGCCGAAGAACATCGCATGCCCGACGGAGATCTGCCCGGCATAGCCCCCGACGATGTTCCACGCCGAGGCGGCAATGGCCGCGAGCAGCAGGTCCGCGCCCATGCGCTCGTAAAACGGGCCGGTGAGGATAAAGGGATAGACGATCAGCAACGCCGCCCCGGCCGGTCCCAACCAGCGCATGATCAGACCTTTCCCATCAGGCCTTGCGGCCGGATCCACAGGATCGCGACGAACAGCGCGTAAACGATCACGTCCTTGTAGACCGGTCCGAACCAATAGGCGGACAGCGATTGGATCACGCCGATGATCAGGCCGGCGGCCAAGGCGCCGGGCACGCTGCCGAAGCCGCCGAAGGCGACCACCACGAAGGCGATGAGGGCGAGGGATTCGCCCACCGTCGGCACGATATAGTAGAAGGTCGCGATCAAAGCCCCGGCAACGCCCGCGCCGGCCGCAGATACGCCCCAGGCGAGCGCCTGCATGCGGTCGGGCCGGATCCCCATGAGGGTCGCGGCCTGGCGGTCCTCGGCGACCGCGAGCAGCTGGCTCCCGAGCGCGGTGCGGGTGAGCACCAGATGCATGCCGAGCGTGAGCGCCAGCGCCGCCATCCCGGCGACGAGCTGCGGCATGCCGATCAAAATTCCGCCGACGTTGAGGACGCCGGGGATGAGATCCTCCGGCAGGGTCTTGAAATTCGCGGAAAACAGCCAGAACGCCAGGTAGCGCAGCAGTAAGGCAAGGCCGAAGGTCGACAGGATCTGCGCGATCATCGGGCCGCGCATGATCGCCCGGATCAGGCCGAAATAGACGGCAATGCCCAGCAGGAACAGCACGATCGCCGCGGCCGGGCCGAACGCCAGCGGGCCGCCGTGCAGGAACGTCACGATCAGGAACGCGACGTACATGCCGATCATGACGAATTCGCCGTGGGCGAAATTGATGACGTTCATCATTCCCCAGATGAGGGTGAGCCCCGACGAAAACAGCGCATAGATCGCGCCAAGCAGCAAACCGCTGATGATGATCTGCAGGAGGATCATGGCCACCAGGGCGTCATCGCCGCGTTCATCTCATGGCGAGATTGAATCACGAACAGTGAAAGCAGTTACCCGATTCATCGACGCTTATGGCCAGCCTTTGAACGGATAGATCAGCTTTGCGGCTGCGGATTGCTCCGGCCAAACGGCGACATAACGCGCGCCCTGGAGCTCGATCTCGGCGCCGAGCTCGACGGCGGCCTTGGACTGCTGCCCGGCGCTTGCCGCGTTTCCGGTGAGCGGCATGATCAGGCCGATCTTGATGCTCTGCGCCGACGCCGGATTGGCGAACGCCACAACGAGCGCGGCCGACATGACCAGCTTTCGCATGATTCCCCCCTTGGCTCGCGGCCTTGTGCGCTCCGAGGCGCCGGCAGTTTGTCGAGTTTCGCCTCGGCCCGCAATGGCGTTCGCAGACCGCTTGGTCGGGCAATCGCGGGTACCCGCTCAGGCATTGTCGACGGGCAGCCGACCACAAGCGAGATCGCCGGGAGTGCCGACTGGGCGGGCGAGCGTTCAGCAGGTCTCGGAGAACCTCTCGCAACGAGCGCCGAGCTTTGCGAGCTGCGAGCCGGGAGAGGGGTCCTTTGCATTGTCAGGAAAACGAAGCTACCCCTCACCCGGCCGACCCTCGTTGCACTCGGATCGGCCA
>VAZU01000377.1 GCA_005884745.1 Alphaproteobacteria bacterium | reverse complement strand
TTGCGGTGGCGCGCGATGGCGGCGTGCACGTCGAACAGCGTGCCGTACGCGTCGAACACGAATGCAGTTGCGGGCATCGCGAATGCGCTCCGAAAGCGTTGCGCCGAGGTTGGCGATGCGCGGTCAAGGCGGGGGCAGGGTGAAGATGCTCGAAACGGCCCGCTCGCGGATGTCGTAGACGCGCGCGTAAACGACGCCCTCGCGCTCGATCTCGACCAGGATCGGTGCTTTGAGATCGGCGCAATAAAACTCGCCGAGCACCAGGGCGAAATCCGCGCCCTTGGTCTGCCAGTTGGTCACGAAGTCGGGTCCGAGTTCGACGGCAGCCGGCACGTTGGGGCCGCATACGGCGACCCGCCACGGCCGGCGCCCGGCCGCGGCCTGGCGCCCCGGCTTCAGCTTCGCGCGAAGCTCCTCGGCGGCCTGTTTGAACGCCAGCCCCCAATAATCCAGCATGTAGCGCTCGTCCGCCGCGCGAATGCCGCCGGCGAGATGGTTGAATTGGGTGTATTGATACGGATGCAGGCGCACCATTTCGATCGCGGGCGCTGCTACCGCGGCCAGCAGCAGGCCGGCGCCGGCGAGCACCGCGGCCCGTCCGTATCGCTGCAGGCGCTCGAACAGAAACGCGGCGGCGAACCCGCCGAGCGCGGCAAGCGGCGGCGTCACGAACACGAAGTGGCGGATGCCGTTGTACATCGCCGGTCGCAGCACCACGGCGAGAGCGACCGGCAGCGTTGCCGCGAGCGCGAGCAGCAGCAGTGCCGCCCGTCGCGACGCGGCGATCTCGCGCCGGGTTGCCGCGACGAAAGCGCCGGCAATGCCGCCGATTCCGAGCAGCAGCAGCACCTCCGGCTCCTTGAGCGCGAACAGGGTCGGCACGTACGAACGCGGCATGTCCGGAACCGCCAGCAGCAGGCCATCGAAGCGCTCTTTCCAGGGCCGCTCGAAGAAATGCGAGAAATATTCCATCGCGCCGAGCGGATTGAGCGGCTTGATCACCGACCATGGCCACACCAGCCCCATGACCAGGTAGGCGAGCACGAGCGCGGGCACGAATGTCAGCAGGAATTGGCCGACATGCCGCGTCGCGTCGCGCGGCCCCGACGCGCGCAGCTCCGCCGCATACAACAAGGCCAGCGCGGCGAGCGCATGCGCGCCGGCGATGACTCCGATCACCCGCGTCCCGATGCACAGCCCGATCCCGATCCCGCACAGCGCGATGGTCGTGGGCATCGGCCGCGGGTATTCCTGGAACGCGCGAACCAGGCTCAGCAACAGCAGCGCCATGGCGACCGCGAACGGCGCGTCCTTCGGGTTCATGAACATGTGCCCGTAGTAGAGCGGGCTGATGGCGAGCAGCACGAGGGCACAAAGCCCGGCGAAAGGTCCGGCGATCCGCCTGCCGATCCGCCAGGTGATGAACAGACCCACGAGCCCGATTGCGGCACCGACCAGTCGTCTCGTATCGAACAGATCGAAGGGAAGAATCTTCGCCATCAGCGCGGCCGCCATATCGAAGCCGCCGCCGTACATGTACAGATTGACGAATGAGAATGCTCTCAAGTCCTTGAAGCCCGACCCGTACAGCGACAGCAGCAGAGTGCCGTATTCCGAGTGGGCGTAATCGTCCCATCCGAGCCCGTAATCCCGAAACGTAAGCGCGGCGATCACGGCGATCGCACCGAGCAACGCGATGGCGGCGCCATCGATCATGCGAGCGAACGATCGCTCGTCGGGACAGGCGGACATGGATTTCGCGATTCGCGCTGAGTGGATGCGGAGCGTTCCGTTTCCCCTGGGGTATTTATTGATTATTGTGGCGCAATTTCTGCCCCGCCTGCTTGCTTTGCGCAAGAACTTTCGTTGCCGCGGGCGGGTCTACCGCAGTGCAATCATGAACGGCGGTTAATGTAGCGATCCGCCGCGCGCGCAGGCGGGCACCCCCCGCGCCCGCGCGGATGCGAAGCGGCAAGGCCTATTTGCTTGCGGCCTGGAACAGCTCGGCGACGTAGTCCCAGTTCACCAAGTGATCGACGAACGCCTTGAGATAGTCCGGGCGGCGGTTGCGGTAGTCGATGTAATACGAGTGCTCCCAGACGTCGCAGCCGAGAATCGGCTTGCCGCCGTGCACCAGCGGGTTCTCGCCGTTCGGCGTCTTCATGACGGCGATCTTTCCGTCCTTGAGCGCCAGCCAGCACCAGCCCGATCCGAACTGGGTGACCCCGGCCTGGATGAATTCCTCCTTCATCTTCGCGACTGATCCGAGGTCGGAGGTGATTTTCTTCTCCAGCGGGCCCGGGATCTTGTCGCCGCCGCCACCCGGCTTCATCCACTTCCAGAAATGCGTGTGGTTGAAGTGCTGGCCGGCATTGTTGAACAGCGCCGGGTTTTTCCCGTAAACACCCTTGACCACTTCCTCGACCGACTTGCCCT
>VAZU01000373.1 GCA_005884745.1 Alphaproteobacteria bacterium | reverse complement strand
GCCAGTACGACGTCGTCTGCACGGTCTCGGGCGGCGGGCTCTCCGGCCAAGCGGGAGCGGTGCGCCACGGCATATCCAAGGCGCTGCTGAATTACGAACCGGACCTGCGGCCCGTGCTCAAGAGCAACGGCTTTCTCACCCGCGACTCGCGCGTGGTCGAGCGCAAGAAATACGGCCGCGCCAAAGCCCGCCGCTCGTTCCAGTTTTCCAAGCGCTGATCCGATCGTTTCGACGTTCCCGGACGCGGCGCGCCCTTCGAGGCGAGCGCCGTGGTTCGAGAGCCAGCCGTCATCCTGAGGTGCGAGGCGCCGGGGCACCCCATCGCGCCTTGCGCGATGGGGACCCCGAAGCGCCGAGCCTCGAAGGACGGCTGGCCACCTCACCATGACGCGCGGCGCGCCGCAGATCCGCAGCCCAGCTAGTTTCAGGACGAGGCTTCGATTGCCCCCGGATCCGCCGGATTGCGGCGCCGATGTGTCATCGTCGTGACCAAAATCGCGCGAAGGCATGGAATTCCTCGGGCACGGGCGCGGTCCGGGTTGTCATAGCGCCGTCGCTTCGTTATGCAGCCCCCTTCCCAGCAAACAACAGCGTTTGGAAGGTGAGGGCAGCTAGTGAAGAAGAACCTTTGGAAGGCGGCGCTTGCGGGCGTCATCGCGCTGGCGGCGGTCGGGCCGGCTTCGGCGACGAAATTTCGACCAACTCACGTCGGCTCCGTGCTGACGGACGGCCAGATTCATCGCATGAAAGCCACGCTGAGGCTGACGCGAATGCAGGAGCAATATTGGCCGCCGATCGAGGCGGCGCTGCGCGAGATGGCGCGCGAGCTGTCGCGCAAGTCGGCCTCTGAGGAGAGCAGCGCGGCCGCGATCGACCAGGCCAAAGTGCAGCGCCTCGCCTCGGTGGCATACCCGTTGCTCGCGACGCTCGACGAGAGCCAGAAGCGCAACGCCATGGCGCTCGCCCGCGCCATGGGACTGGGCAGCCTCGTCGCGTCGTTCTGAGCGATCGGCGTTCCCCGGACGCGGCGCGCCGTCCTTCGAGGCGAGCGCCGTCATGGTGAGGTGGCCAGCCGTCCTTCGAGGCTCGGCGCTTCGGGGTCCCCATCGCGCAAGGCGCGATGGGGTGCCCCGGCGCCTCGCACCTCAGGATGACGGCTGGCCCGCGAACCACGGCGCTCGCGCCTCAGGATGACGAGCGGGTGCGCCGCAGATCCGGGGTCCAGCGTCGCTTCGCTCTCTTCTGTAGCCCGCATGGAGCGCAGCGCAATGCGGGGCGGGCGGCCCCGGATTTCGCTGCGCTTCATCCGGGCTACGGGCTGTGATTGCTTTCCATCGATTTGAAGAGCTGCGCGGCGCCCGGGACACGAGTCTTCGTTTGCCATAAGAAATCGTTTACTCGCCCCGCGCTAGAATCGCGCATGGTGCGATATCGGACCGCGGGCCAGATCGAGGCGGACTTCATCGCCCTCAAGCGGGCGACGGAACGGGCCGGAGCGGCGCTCGGATGCGCGTTCGCAGGCTCCGACGAATTCGAAGCCGCGGTCATCCGCTCCCGGCGCGAGCAGGGCCTCTTGCCGCCCCCGCGCGCCCGCCGGACCCGCCTCTACGTCCCGGCGCTCACCCTGCTGGCCGCCGCGGTGGCCTGGGCGCTCCTGCTGTTCTGAACTCGGGGAGTCGTAGGATGGGTCGACCCCGGGCTCGACCCGGGGGGAAACCCATTACCTCTCGTCAAAACCAGCGATGGATTTCGCTGCGCCCAACTCATCCGAAGCGTGCCCACCGCATCGGTTCTCTTGGCTTGCTCTGGTGGGCGCGGCGCGTTCTCCGACTCAACCCGCCCTAGTAGGGCGCGAACCCATGAACGGCGCGGCTCCCGCTTCTACCGGGGCGGAATGAGCTGCCGCATCGGCACCGCGAGCAGCCCGCCATCACCCGCCAGGATCGCAGTGCAATGCGGAAACGAATTATTCGGATCAGCGGGAACCCTCGGTTGATGCCGTACTTTATTTTAGGCCGACCGTTACCGAAGCCCGCTTTCGTGGGAGAATCCAATGTTCGCTGCTTATCCACTGCACCTGGAAAGGGAAATTGATCGCCGATGGCTTCACCGGCTTATGCCCGTAGATCGTCCCATGCCCCTAGATCGGCCCAAGCACCCGAATGACATACGGCCGCTGTCAAAGCGCTCAGACAATCGAACGGACCCGCTGCGGAAATCGGA
>VAZU01000372.1 GCA_005884745.1 Alphaproteobacteria bacterium | reverse complement strand
CCTTTGCCCACCCTACAAGCGCTCACCGCATCGCGGCGCCGGCGGCGATGCGCTGCGGCGCATAGCCTTCCGCCGCGAACGCCGCGAGCACCTTTTGCGCGTGCGCCCGGTCGCGGGTCTCGACCGTGATGTCGAGCTGCGTGCCCTTGGCGGGAATGTCCAGCAACAGCCTTTTGTGCTCGACCTCGAGGATGTTGGCGCCGAGCTGACCGAGCCGGCTGGCGATGTGCCCGAGCACGCCCGGCTGGTCGGGAATGGTCAGTCGAAATGCGATGATGCGATCCTCGCGCCCGAGCTCGCGCACCATGATGGTGGCGAGAATGCGCGGATCGATATTGCCCCCGGTCAGCACGAGCCCGACCTTCTTGCCGCGAAACCGCTTCGGTTCGGCAAGCAGCGCTGCCAGGGGCGCGGCGCCGGCGCCTTCCGCCATGGTCTTTTGCACAATGGCGTAGGCGTTGACCGCGCCTTCGAGCTGGGCTTCATCGACCAGCACGATGTCGGCGACGAGTGCGGCGACCAGGGGCAGCGCCAGCCGGCCCACGTTTTTCACCGCGATACCCTCGGCGAGGGTAGGTCCGCCGATGGGCCGGCGATCGCCCTTGATCGCATTCCACATCGAGGGATAGAGCGCGGCTTCGACGCCGATGACGACGATTCCCGGCTTGACCGCCTTGGCCGCCACGGCATTGCCGGCAATGAGCCCGCCGCCGCCGATGGGAAGTATAAGGACCTCGAGCTCGGGCCTTTCCTCGAGCATCTCCAACGCGATGGTGCCCTGGCCGGCGATGACCCGCGCATCGTCGTACGGATGCACCCAGGTCAGATGCCGCTCCGCGGCGATTTTCGCGGCAAGCGTTTCGCAATCGCCCAGCGTTTCGCCCTCGAGCACCACCTCGGCGCCGTGGCGCTCGGTCGCCGCGACCTTGACCAAGGGGGTCGCGGCCGGCATGACGATGGTGGCCGGGATTTTCAGCAGACCAGCGTGGTAGGCGACGGCCTGCGCATGATTACCCGCCGACATGGCGATCACGCCCTTGGCTCGCGCCGCGGCCGGCAAGACCGCAAGGTTCGCCAGCGCGCCGCGTTCCTTGAACGAGCCGGTCACCTGCAGGTTCTCGTATTTGATGAAGACCTCCGCTCCGGTCAGGGCCGAGAGCCGCGGCGCCGGCAGCAGCGGCGTGCGCAGAATCGCGCCGGAAATGGCGCGGCGCGCCTGCTCGATGGCCGCGAGCGTGATCTCCATCGGCTCCTCCTGGCCTGGACCCCGGCGCCCGAACGCGCATGCGTCCGCGATCCGAGCCGGCCGCTTTGGCCGCTTTGCCGAGGCGCAAGCCTGCCCTGCTGCCTTGGCTCTGCCCACGCGCCCCTTGCGTGAAACTTCGGCTAGGCCCATTTTTGCCTGCCGAATGTATCCGGAGGATAGGAAAGCGCCATGCCGGACAGCGATCCGAAGCGGGTCGGCGTCTCGTTCGAAGTGAAGCCGCACGCCTACGACCCGGCGACCAGCCCCGAACTGTTCGAAGGCGTGCTGGCGCGGCGCGTCCTGGCGTTTTTCATCGATGTGTTCCTGATCGCGATTCCCGTCGTATTCGCCGGTCTGTTCATCTTCGTGTTCGGGCTGGTGACGTTCGGGCTGGGCTGGGCGCTGTATTGGCTGCTCAGCCCGGCCGCGGTGATCTGGGCGCTGGTCCATTACGGCACGACGTTCGGAAGCCCGGCGTCGGCGACGATCGGCATGCGGGTGATGGACCTCGAAATGCGCACCTGGTACGGGGCGCCGATGTATTTCCTGCTCGGCGCGGTGCACGCCATCGTGTTCTGGATCACGGTTTCGGCGCTGACCCCGCTGATCCTGCTGGTCGGGCTGTTCAACGATCGCCGGCGCCTGCTCCACGACATGCTGGTCGGCACCGTCGTCATCAACAACGAGGTTCGGGCCAATGCGTTGCGGGTATTGTCGCGCCGGGGACCATGACCGTCCGCGCAGTATGGGTAATGCTCGGCCGAGACCCTGATCGGAACATTGGCAAGAGAAGCACCCGCCCGTGACTCGGCACTCGCGCGACACGCCGCAGTTTTACCTCACCGCGCCCTCGCCGTGCCCGTACCTGGCCGGCAAGGAGG
>VAZU01000371.1 GCA_005884745.1 Alphaproteobacteria bacterium | reverse complement strand
CGGCAAGTCCACCACCACCGGGATGATCGGCTGGATTCTGCACCGCGCCGGAAGGAACCCGACGATCATGAACGGCGCGGAGATGAAGAACTTCATTTCCGTCGGCTCGACGTTCGCCGCTGCCAGGATCGGCGACGGGGAGGAGTTCGTTTGCGAAGTCGACGAGAGCGACGGTTCGATCGCGCTGTTTGCACCCCGCGTCGCGCTCGTGAACAACATCTCCCTCGATCACAAGCCGCTCGACGAACTGCGCGCCCTCTTCCGCGGCTTCGTCAGCAAGGGGGAGACGGTGGTGCTCAACCTCGACAATGCGGAGACCGCGGCGCTCGTGACCGATCTGAAGCCGGGGCAGGCTTTGACTTGGAGCCTGAGCGATACGACAGCCGATCTGCTCGCGGGTCCACCGGTCTGCTCGCCCGGCGGCATCGCGTTTCCGGTGAAGGCGCGGGCCAGCGGCCAGGTCGTCGAGGTGACGCTGAAAGTCCCGGGCCTGCACAATTTGGCCAACGCGCTCGCGGCGCTCAGCGCGACGATCGCGTGCGGTGTGGGTCTCGCGGATGCGGCGAAGCATCTAGAAGAGTTCAGCGGCATCCGCCGGCGATTGGAGGTCGTCGGCACCGCCAACGAAATTACGGTGATCGACGACTTCGCCCACAATCCCGACAAGATCGCCGCCACCCTCCAAACCATGCATGCGTTTGCCGGCCGGCTGCTGCTGATGTTTCAACCGCACGGGTATGGGCCGCTTCGCCTGATGCGGGACAATCTGGTGGACTGCTTCGCGTGCGGGCTGCGGAGCGAGGACGTGCTGCTGATGCCCGAGCCGGTGTATTTCGGCGGGACGGTGGACCGCTCCGTCGGCAGCGGGGAGATCGTCGGTGAGATCGTGCGCCGCGGTCGCAAAGCCTTGGCGCTTCCGGATCGCAGCGCCTGCGGTGAAAAGCTGGTGCAATTGGCCCGCCGGGGCGACCGGATTCTCGTGATGGGAGCCCGCGACGACTCCCTTTCGCAGTTCGCGCGCGACCTGGTTCAGCGCGTCGAGCGGATCGGCAAAGTGTAATCACCTTCGGCCCGGTCGGGCGACACATCCACCCACATTCACCGGCAGCGGCCGCGCCGCGATCAAGCCGACATCATGAGAGCCGGTTCAACGCTATTTCGCCGACCGAAAACCGACGGGCAGTTCCGTGTTCATGCTCCGAGCCGCGGGCGGATCACTTCGGCGAAAGCCTGGACCTCGGCCTCCGGCATGTCGTAGCCGCCCGCGAGGTCATGCGCCGGGAACAAGAACACATGCTCAACCCCTGCGTCCTCCCGCGCCTGCAGGAGTCGCTCTGCACAACGTTCCGGCGGGCCGAACAATCCAAATGCATCGGCAATTCGGCGCGCCTGATCCTCGGGGATGGCGGCGGGATCGTGCGTGTCCTCGAGCTCGAAGCCGGCGGCCCCGAGCCAGCGAAGATTCGAGGCGCTCGGATAGGCGAGGAAGGGCTGACCTGGAGCGAACCAGCTCCGCACCCATCGCGTCCCCACCTCGGCATCGGATCCGAGACCGAGCGTGACCACGAAAACCACCGGGAAGCCGGCCAGGGAGCGGCCGGCCCGCCTGGCACCTTCCTCCAGATGACGCAGCGCGGCGCGAACGGCGGCCGAATGCAGACCGACCATGAGAAAGACGCCGTCGGCCATTTCGCCGGCGAGCTCGATCATGCGGGGTCCGGCCGCCAGCAGATAGACCGGCGTCGGCGTCGCACTTCGGTTCCTGAGTCGGGTCGACGTTGGACCGAATTCGACCTCCTCCCCGGCGAGGAGCCGCCGAAGATCGCGAATCGCTGCACGCATGAAAGCCACCGTCGCGCGCGGCTTGCCTACACTGCGCGTCGAAATGAAACCGGGGGCGACCGTGAGATAGGTGCGCCCCGGCGCGATTTCCTCCAGGCTGTGGGCGAGCGAAGCGAGAACCAGGGGATGCCGCACCAAGGGGCTCGAGGTGGCCGGGAACAGTTGCAGGCGGTGGGTCGCCCGGGCCGCCATTGCCAGCGCCAGGTATGCGTCCCGGCCGCTGGAAGGATGGTCGTGAATGCCAACACCGTCGAAGCCCGCCTGCTCGCAGCGGGCGGCGAACGCCGCGAGCTCGGGCAATGGCCGGCCAACCGGAACTCGCAGAGCGACGCGGGGGCGCGTCATCTGACGAACTCCTCACACGTCCAAGGCATCCAGGATCTTCTTGGCAATGTTCGGGGCGTCGAGATAGCCGACGATCCCATGCCGATCATCGGTGGGGTTCCTGACTCCACTGTAATTCTCTATGGCGGGCGTCACCGGGAAGTTGTCCTGGTCCAGCGGGTACAGCGCCAAGCAATCGCGGGTGTCGAATGCATTGTACCATTCCCCAAGCGGCGGCGAAGGAAACCGCACCGGCAATAAGTT
>VAZU01000376.1 GCA_005884745.1 Alphaproteobacteria bacterium | reverse complement strand
ATCCATTCGCCGCCCGATTTGATGATGTCCTTGGAGCGGTCGGTGATCTGCATATATCCGTGCCGGTCGATCGTGGCGACGTCGCCGGTGTCGAAAAAACCCTCCGCATCGAGGATCTCGCCGCCCTCCCCCTTGAAATACGCCTTGGCGACGGCGGGTCCGCGCACCTTGAGACGGCCGAAGGTCTTGCCGTCCCAGGATAGCTCTCGGCCGGCATCGTCGGTGATTTTCATCTCGACGGTGAACGGGGTGTGGCCCTGCTTCTGCTGGACGTCGAGCCGCGCCTCGCCGGAAAGGTCCGCATAGGCGGGTTTGAGCGTGCACACGGTTCCCAGCGGGCTCATCTCCGTCATGCCCCAGGCATGAAAAACTTCGACGCCGTAGATGTCCTGGAACTTGCGCGTCATCTCCCGCGGGCAGGCGGACCCGCCGATCACCACTTTCTTCAGATACGGCAGCTTCGCGCCGGTCGCCTCGAGGTATTGGAGCAGCATGAGCCATACCGTGGGAACCGCCGCGGTGCAGCTGACCTGGTAGCGATCGAGCAACTGATAGATGGATTCCCCATCCAGCTTGGGACCCGGCATGACCATCGCAGCGCCCGTCATCGGCGCGCTCAACGCCAGCGACCAGCCGTTGGCGTGAAACATGGGAACGACCGGCATGACGATTTCGCGCGAGGAAAGCCCGATGCAGTCCAGAGATATCGCCGTCATCGAGTGCAGGACATTCGAGCGGTGCGAATAGACGACGCCCTTGGGATTTCCGGTCGTGCCCGACGTGTAGCACATGCCGGCCGCGGTACTCTCGTCGAACTTGGCCCAGGTGAAATCGCCGTCGACCTCCGCGATCCAATCTTCGTAAGCCACGGCGTTGCGCAACGCGGTGTTCGGCATGTGGGCGGCGTCGGTCAAAATCACGTAGCGCTCGACCGACTCGAACCGATCCGCGAGCTTTTCCAGCAGCGGCACGAAAGTGAGATCCGTCATCATCACGCGGTCTTCAGCATGATTGACGATCCAGATGATCTGATCCGCGAACAAGCGCGGATTGACCGTGTGGTAGATCGCGCCGATCCCGAGAATGCCGTACCAGGCCTCGAGGTGCCGCCACGTATTCCAGGCGAGGGTGGCCACGCGATCGCCCATCCCGATGCCGTCGCGGGCCAGCCGTTGCGCCACCCGCAGCGCCCGCGCCCGCACCTGCGGATAGGTCGTGGCGTGGATTTCGCCCTCGACCGAACGCGAGACCACTTGCCGGTCGGCATGGTTGATGGCGGCGTGGTCGATGACCCGATGGCACAGCAGCGGCCAATCCTGCATCAAGCCCAACATGATGTTTCCTCCCAACGGGTGGCCTTTTTGCGTCCCCACGGTGAGCAGCTCGGGGGCAGCGCTCGCCGGCCGGCCCGAGCCGGAGACCCGCGCGAGTATACCGGAAGCCCGTCACGGCGTTGCGCGCGAGGCGCCGCAGCGGCGGCGAACACCTTGGCGATTGCTCCCATTGGGGTCCCGTGCTTCGTTCGGACGCGGCAAATATCGCCGGCTGCCATTCGCATAGAAGATCGTGCCATGCTCAGCAACCTCGCCGTTCGCGATATCGAGACCTTGGTCCATCCCTACACCAATCTGGCGGTGTTTCGCGAGACCGGGCCGCTGGTCATCGAGCGGGGCAAAGGCGTTTTCGTCTACGACAACCGCGGCAAGGCCTATCTCGAGGGCATGGCGGGGCTGTGGTGCGCGGCGCTCGGCTACGGCAATGAAGAGCTGGTCGAGGCTGCCGCTGCCCAGATGCGCAAGCTCTCCTTCGGCCATCTGTTCACCGGGAAGAGCCATGACCCGGCGATCGAGCTGGCGGAACGCTTGAAGGAAATCGCGCCGGTTGCGACCTCGAAGGTGTTCTTCTGCGCTTCCGGCTCGGAGGCCAACGATACCCAGATCAAACTCGTCTGGTACATGAACAACGCGCTCGGCCGGCCGAAGAAAAAGAAGATCATCAGCCGCATCAAGGCCTATCACGGGGTCACGATCGCGGCCGCCTCGCTCACCGGCCTGCCGAACAACCACGCCGATTTCGACCTGCCGATTGCCGGCATCCTTCATACCGCCTGCCCGCATCACTACCGCTTCGCCGCCGATGGCGAGGGCGAGGAGGAATTCGCCGCCAGGCTGGCGGGCGAGCTCGATCAGCTGATCACCCGCGAGGGCCCGGAAACCGTGGCGGCATTCATTGCCGAGCCGGTCATGGGGGCGGGCGGGGTGATCGTCCCGCCGCAGACCTATTTCCAAGGGATCGCGGCGGTCTGCGCCAAACACGACGTCTACATGATTGCCGACGAGGTGATAGGCGCTCGGGTTTCGGCCGGACGGCATCTCGGTAGCCAAGGCATTATCCTCCGGATACGCGCCGATCGCCGCCGTGCTGGTACCCGAACCCATGTACGAGGCGCTGCTGACCGAAAGCCGGAAGATCGGCACGTTCGGCCACGGCTTCACCTATTCGGGGCATCCGGTCGCCGCGGCCGTGGCGCTCAAGACCCTGGAGATCTACGCACGCGATCGCGTGATCGAGCAAGCCGCGGCAAAAGCCCCGCGATTCCAGGCCCGGCTTCACGCGCTCGGCGCGCATCCCCTGGTCGGAGAGGCGCGCGGAATCGGGCTGATCGGCGGGGTCGAGCTGGTTGCGGACAAGCGGACCAAGCGATCGTTCGACCGCGAGTGCGGCGTCGGCGCACGTTGCGTGCGCTTTGCCGAGGACAACGGGCTGATCGTTCGCGCGGTCGCAGGCGACGTGGTGTCGATCTGTCCGCCGCTCGTCATCACGACGCAGGAGATCGA
>VAZU01000369.1 GCA_005884745.1 Alphaproteobacteria bacterium | reverse complement strand
ATGCGGGTGTTTCGCTACCCGGTATTCTTGGGCGGTGCCTTCGCGGCGGCGGCACTCGCCGTGTTCCTCCAATTCGTGTCGCGAGGGTTCTGATGTCGCTGTTCACCGACATCGCCCACCTGCTTGCCGCCGGGATGCTGATCCTGAGCTTTCTGCTGCTCTACCAGGACCGCATCACCGCGACCCTGAACGTGTTCGCCGCGCAGGCGATCGCGCTGGGTCTTGCGGTCGCCTGGCAGGCGCAGCTGCAGGACGCTCCGCATCTCTTCGTCACCGCTGCGATCGCGCTCGTGGTCAAGGGCGGAATCATCCCGATGGCGCTGCACCGCATCGTGCGCCGGCTCGAGATTCACCGCGAGATCGAGCAGGTGATCGGCGGCGGCCCGGTGATGCTGGTCGGCCTCGGCCTCGTCGCGCTGTCGATCATGCTGGTGTTTCCGGTCGCCGGCTCCGTCGATCCGCTGGCGCGCGAGGACCTCGCGTTCGCGCTCGCGGTCATCCTGCTCGGCCTCTTGATGATGATCACGCGGCGCAACGCGGTCACGCAGATCATCGGCTTCATGTCGCTCGAGAACGGTCTGGTGCTGGCCGCGACCGGCGCCAAGGGCATGCCGCTCGTCGTCGAGTTCTCGGTGGCGTTCTCGATCCTGATCGCCTTCATCGTGTTCGGGGTGTTCGTGTTCCGCATCCGCGAGCGCTTCGACACGGTCGACGTCGGCGCGCTCGACCGGTTCCGCGGCGACCGCGGAGACGACTCGTGATCGCGCCGGTGTACGCGGTCTTGCTGATCCCATTCGTCGCCGCGCTGGTGCTGGCGCTGGTCACGAACTATCGCTGGGGCGCCGCGCTCAACGTCCTCGCCTGCGGCCTGACGTTCGCGGCCGGCGTGTCGCTGCTGTTCGTCGACCGCGTGCGCACCGACGTGCTGCTCATCGACGATTTCAACATCTATCTGGTCACGCTGACGACCTTCATCGGCTTCACCACCAGCATCTTCAGCGCGAGCTACATCGGCCACGAGCTCGAGACCGGCCGGCTCACTCCGAATTTCCTGCGGTTCTACCACGCGCTCTATCAGGCGATGATGGGCGCCATGAACCTGGCGCTGGTCGCCAACAACATCGGCGTGCTCTGGGTCGGCGTCGAGGTGGCGACCCTCTCGACCGTGATGATGGTCGGCATCTACCGCACCACCGCGGCGGTCGAGGCGGCGTGGAAATATTTCATCCTCGGCAGCGTCGGTATCGCGCTCGCCTTCTTCGGCACCATCCTGGTCTATCTCGTGGCCCAGGAGGTGCTCGGCCAGGGCCTGCCGGCGATGGCGTGGGACCGCCTGCTGCATGAGGCCGCGCGCTTCGATCCGCGGCTGCTCTCCCTCGCCTTCGTGTTCCTGCTCGTCGGCTACGGCACCAAGGTCGGGCTGGCGCCGTTTCACGCCTGGCTGCCGGACGCGCACGCCGAAGGACCCACCCCGATCTCGGCGGTGCTCTCCGGCCTGCTGCTCAACGTCGCGCTATACGCGCTGTTGCGCTTCAAGATGCTGCTTGCCGCCAATCCGGAGACGCTCGACGTCGGCCGCATCATGATCGCGCTCGGGCTGATCAGCCTGGTGTTCGCGGCGTTCATGCTCTACCGCCGCCGCGATATCAAACGGCTGTTCGCCTATTCCTCGATCGAGCACATGGGCATCATCACCTTCGCATTCGGCATCGGCGGCCCGCTGGCGAATTTCGCCGGGCTCCTGCACATGACCATGCATTCGCTGACCAAGTCCGCGATCTTCTTCGCGGTCGGCCACGTCGCGCAGGTCAAGGGCACGCAGCGCATGGCGGACATCCGCGGCCTCTCGGTGAGCCATCCGGCGCTCGCGGTGGGCCTTGCGCTCGGTGTCGTCGCCATCGCCGGCCTGCCGCCGTTCGGCGTGTTCACCAGCGAGTTCCTGCTGATCTCTTCGACCTTCTCGCGGCAGCCGCTGCTCGCCCTCGTTTTGGTGCTCGGCCTGCTGGTCGCGTTCGGCGCGCTCCTGCTGCGGCTCCAGCAGGTGATCTTCGGCCAGCCGATCGGCCCGACCGGCCGCGTGAAGGCGTCCTACGTGCCGCTGTTCCTGCACATCGGCTTCGTGCTCGCCGCCGGCCTGTGGCTGCCCGAGCCGATGGTGCGCTGGTTCAAGATCGTCGCCGCGCAATTGGGATGAGGCGATGAGCGCCATTCTT
>VAZU01000368.1 GCA_005884745.1 Alphaproteobacteria bacterium | reverse complement strand
ATCTGGTGGCGCGTGGTCGCGCCGATGAACTGCTCTTCGCGGGTGAACTCCCATTTCACCGGCCGCCCGATCTTCAGCGTCGCCAGCACGCACAGATCTTCCGAGATCATCTCCTGCTTGCCGCCGAACCCGCCGCCTACACGCTCGGTGAAGACGTGCACATTCCGCGGAAACAACCCGAAGAGATGGCAAAGCTTCTGCTGGGCAATGAACGGCGCCTGTGAGCTGGTGCGCACGTGAAGCCGTCCGTGGTCGTCCTTCCAGGCGATCGATCCGTGCGTCTCGAGGTGGACGTGCTGCACCCGCGACGTCGAATAGGTCATCTCGTGGACGGCATCGGCTTCCGTTTCCTATTTCGCCGTGAATATCCACATAGACGTTGCCTTTGGCTTCGCCGCCCTTGTGATGCAGGATCGGAGCGCCCGGCTGCATGGCGGCGACCGGATCGAATACCGCGGGCAGGATCTCGTACTCGACTTCGAGCGCCCGGCACCCTGCTTCGGCGGCCGCCTCCGTCTCGGCGACGACCGCGGCGACCCGCTGGCCGACAAAGCGCACCACATTGTCGAGAATGTAGCTGTCGTCGGGATCGACGAGGTGGTCCTCGTGGGTAGCGGTGCTGTAGAGCCGGCGCGGGACGTCCTCCCAGGTGAAGATCTCGATGACACCGGGCACCGCCATCGCCGCACCGCGGTCGATCCGGATGATCCGCGCATGGGCATGGGGCGACCGCAGCACCTTGAGGTGTGCCAGCCCCTCCACCGTCAGATCCATGGTGTAGCGAGCTTGCCCGGTGACGATCGTCTCGCCGAATGGGTTCGCCAGGCTCGCGCCGCAGGCTTTGCCGGCCACATCCTCCTCGGCGGAGCCGACGCCGTGGATTGCGTCCTTGATCGCGCGATAGCCCGTGCAGCGGCACAGGTTGCCCTTCAGCGCATGAGGCAGATCCGCCCGTTGCTCATCATTGAGCGAGGCAACCGTCATGATCATGCCGGCCGAACAAAATCCGCACTGAAACGCCTGCGCGTCGAGAAAGGCCTGCTGCACCGGATGCAGTCCACCGCCGCGCGCCAGTCCCTCGATCGTGATGACCTCGCGTCCGGCGGCGCGGAAGGCCGGCATCAGGCAGGAATGCACCGGCATCCCGTCGAGCCAGACCGTGCAGGCGCCGCAATCGCCGGCGTCGCAGCCCTTCTTGACGCCAAAGACACCGCGGTCGCGCAGGAAGGTGCGCAGGCACTGACCCGGCTGCGGTTCAGCGGAGAACTTCTTGCCATTGACGGTGTAGTTCATGCCCGGACCCCGGGCTGCGCCGGTTTGGCTGGCCGCGCCAGCTCGGCGCGGATTTGCTCGGCAAAATAATAGGTGAGATGCCGCTTGTAGGCTGGCGTCCCGTGCACATCATCGAAGTAGGAATCAGCGGGAATTCGCGCATCGATTGCTTGGCGCAAGTCATTGGCCGAGGGGAAGCGGTCGAAACGCAGCTGCAGCGGGCGCGGCGTCGTCGCCGTGATCGTGATCAGGAGATCGTCGTCGGAATGTACGCTACGCGTTCCGATCAACAGAGCGGCCGATCGTCCAAGCTGGGTGAGCGAAGCGCGACGCAACGCAAAGCGCCCGGAAAGGGCGCGCGCCGGCAGATGGATGTTGCGAAGCAATTCGCCCCGTTGCAACACGTTGGTGTGGTTGCCCGTGACAAAATCGACAGCCGGGACTTCCCGCGGGGCGGCGTCGCGCGGCCACAGCGTGAGCGTTGCCTCCAGCGCGGCAGCCAGCGAAATCATGGGACCGGCCGGCAATGACATGCAGATGTTGCCGCCGACCGTCGCCGCATTCCAGATCTTGAACGACGCCAGGAAACAATTGCAGCACTCCCGCAGCAACGGTGTGGCGATCCACTCGGCCGGTCCTTCGAAGCGATAGAGCTCGGCGATGCGGCAGGTCGCGGCAATGTCGAGCCCGGCGGATGATGCCTCGAGGGCCGGCCAATGCAGCTGATCGAGATCGATCAGCGTGTCGGTCGCGTCCTGCGGCTCCGAGAACAGCCACGTGCCCCCTGCAAGCCAGGCATATCCATCGCGCCACTGCCTGATCTCGTCGGCCGAGGCCGGACGTTTGACCTCGACGACCGAATTCAGGTTCATGCGGTTCGCCTCCGGGGGTGGCTGACAGCCGAGCTGGTGGGCCGGGTAGAGCGCGCGCGGTGTGCGCGCTGCACTTGACTTCAGGGAAGATCCGCGAGCGTTTTGGGACCGGGCCCGGGCGTGACCAGCGCCGGCCATTGATGCGAGCCCCACGGTACCAGCGGCGGCAAGGTGGGGTCGATCTTGCGCTTGGCGTCTTCGTCGATGATCGCCCGGCGCCCATCGCCGCCCATCAGCTCGAAGTCCATCAAATGATAG
>VAZU01000010.1:20508-27894 GCA_005884745.1 Alphaproteobacteria bacterium | reverse complement strand
CCAAGAAGGTGCTCTCGGTCGCGGTGCACAATCACTATAAAAGGCTCAACCACCAGACTAAGCACAACGACGTCGAGCTGGCGAAATCCAACATCCTGCTGATCGGCTCGACCGGCTCCGGCAAGACCCTGCTGGCGCAGACGCTCGCCCGCATCCTCGACGTGCCTTTCACCATGGCGGACGCCACCACGCTGACCGAGGCGGGCTATGTCGGCGAGGACGTCGAGAACATCATCCTCAAGCTGCTGCAATCGGCCGACTACAATGTCGAGCGCGCCCAGCGCGGCATCGTCTACATCGACGAGATCGACAAGATCTCCCGCAAATCCGATAATCCCTCGATCACCCGCGACGTGTCCGGCGAGGGCGTGCAGCAGGCGCTGTTGAAGATCATGGAGGGCACCATCGCCTCGGTGCCCCCACAGGGCGGCCGCAAGCACCCGCAGCAGGAATTCCTGCAGGTCGACACCACCAACATCCTGTTCGTGTGTGGCGGGGCCTTCTCGGGGTTGGAGAAGATCATCTCGGCCCGCGGCCGCTCGGCTTCCATCGGCTTTTCCGCCAAGGTGATTGCGCCGGAGGACCGCAAGACCGGCGAGATCTTCCGCCAGGTCGAGCCGGAGGATCTGCTCAAATACGGGCTGATCCCCGAGTTCGTCGGGCGGCTGCCGGTCGTCGCCACGCTCGAGGACCTCGACGAGGCGGCGCTCAAGCGCATCCTGACCGAGCCGAAGAACGCGCTGGTCAAGCAATACCAGCGGCTGTTCGAGATGGAGAGCGTCGATCTCACCCTGGCCGACGAGGCGCTCGCCGCCATCTCCCGCAAGGCGATCGACCGCAAGACCGGCGCGCGGGGCTTGCGCTCGATCATGGAGGGCATCCTGCTCGACACCATGTTCGATCTGCCGAGCCTCGAGGGGGTCGAGGAGGTGGTGATCTCCAAGGAAGTGGTCGAGGGCACCGCGCGGCCGCTCTACATCTATGCCGACCGCGCCGGGGATGCCGGCGCGAGCGCCTCCTGAGGGATCGACCGAATATGCGGATGGTCCCCGCTTTTCGCGGGGACGGCGGCTTCGGCGCCGCTTTCGCGGGGCCTGCGGCGGCTTCGCCCGCCTTACTTGACACCCCCCCGAGCCGGGCCCACGTATAGCGTACGAACAGATCGCGTACGACCGATTCCGGGCAGGGCTTCGTACTCGTCAGCAGCGCTTTCTCGCTGACTTTCCGTCCTCCCTGCCGTCTCATCGCACTCCGCTGCGATCGCGCCTCGCGGGTCCCGGCGGAGGGGCAAAACAGGGAAATTCCGGGCCATGTCCACGACAAAACCACGCCCGTCGCTCACGCCCGGTGAAGTCCGGGCCTACCCGGTGCTGCCGCTGCGCGACATCGTGGTGTTCCCGCACATGATCGTGCCGCTGTTCGTCGGCCGGGAGAAGTCGATTCGCGCGCTCGAAGAGGTGATGCGCAGCGATACCTTCATCCTCCTGGCGACGCAGAAAAACGCCTCCGACGACGATCCGTCGACCGATTCCATCTTCGAGGTCGGCACGCTGGCGAGCGTGCTGCAGCTGCTGAAATTGCCCGACGGCACCGTCAAGGTGCTGGTGGAGGGCGTCGAGCGCGCGAAAATTCTCAAGTACACCGGCCGCGTCGACTATTACGAAGCCGACGCGACCAGCTTCCAGGATGCGATCGGCGAACGCGTCGAGGCCGAGGCGCTCGCCCGCTCGGTGGTGACCGAGTTCGAAGGCTATGTGAAGCTCAACAAGAAGGTCTCGCCCGAGGTCGTCGGCGTGGTGCAGCAGATCGACGATTACGGCCGCATCGCCGATACCGTCGCCTCGCATCTCGCGGTGAAGATCTCCGACAAGCAGGGCATCCTCGAGACCGCCTCGGTGAGCGAGCGGCTGGAGAAGGTGCTGGGCCTGATGGAGAGCGAGATCTCGGTGCTGCAGGTCGAGAAGCGCATCCGCACCCGCGTCAAGCGCCAGATGGAGAAGACCCAGCGCGAATACTACCTCAACGAGCAGATGAAGGCGATCCAGAAGGAGCTCGGCGACGAGGAGGGCCGCGACGAGCTCGCCGAGCTCGAGGACAAGATCAAGAAGACCAAGCTCTCCAAGGAGGCGCGCGAGAAGGCGACGCACGAGCTCAAGAAGCTCCGCCAGATGTCGCCGATGTCGGCGGAAGCCACGGTCGTGCGCAACTATCTCGACTGGCTGCTGTCGATCCCGTGGAACAAGAAGAGCAAAATCAAGAAGGACCTCATTCACGCTCAGGAGATCCTCGACAACGACCATTTCGGCCTGGAGAAGGTCAAGGAGCGCATTGTCGAGTATCTCGCGGTGCAGCAGCGCGCCAACAAGCTGACCGGCCCGATCCTGTGCCTGGTCGGCCCGCCCGGGGTGGGCAAGACGTCGCTCGGCAGATCGATCGCGCGAGCCACGGGCCGCGACTTCGTGCGCGTCTCGCTCGGCGGCGTGCGCGACGAGGCCGAGATCCGCGGCCATCGCCGCACCTACATCGGCTCGATGCCCGGAAAGATCATCCAGTCGATGCGCAAGGCCAAGTCCAGCAATCCACTGTTCCTGCTCGACGAGGTCGACAAGATGGGCGCCGATTTCCGCGGCGATCCGTCATCCGCGCTGCTCGAGGTGCTGGATCCGGAGCAGAACCACACCTTCAACGACCATTACCTCGAGGTCGATTACGACCTCTCGCACGTGATGTTCATTACGACGGCGAACACGCTCAACATTCCGCCGCCGCTGATGGACCGCATGGAGATCATCCGCATCGCCGGCTATACCGAGGACGAGAAGGTGCATATTGCGCGCCGGCACCTGGTCCCGAAAGCGCTCACCAAACACGGGGTAAGTGCCAAGGAGTGGGCACTCGACGACGAGGCGCTGCTCACCATGATCCGCCGCTACACGCGGGAAGCGGGCGTGCGCAATCTCGAGCGCGAGCTCTCGACCCTGATCCGCAAGGCGGTCAAGGAGCTGATCATCTCCAAGAAGAAGTCGATCAAGGTGAGCGCGGCCAACCTTGGCGACTACCTCGGCGTGCCGAAGTTCCGCTACGGCGAGATCGAGCCAAACGACCAGGTCGGCGTCGTCACCGGGCTGGCGTGGACCGACGTCGGCGGCGAGCTGCTCACCATCGAAAGCGTGATGATGCCCGGCAAGGGCAAGATGACGGTGACCGGCAATCTGCGCGACGTGATGAAGGAATCGATCTCGGCGGCGGCGTCCTACGTGCGCTCGCGCGCGGTCGATTTCGGCATCGAGCCGCCGCGGTTCGACCGCCGCGACATCCACGTGCACGTGCCGGAAGGCGCGACCCCGAAGGACGGGCCCTCGGCGGGAGTGGCCATGGTCACCGCGATCGTCTCGGTGATGACCGGCATCCCGGCGCGGCGCGACGTGGCGATGACCGGAGAGATCACGCTGCGCGGCCGCGTGCTGCCGATCGGCGGTTTGAAGGAGAAGCTGCTCGCGGCGCTGCGCGGCGGCATCAAGACCGTGCTGATCCCCGAGGAGAACGCCAAGGACCTGGTCGAGATCTCGGAGAGCGTGAA
Source organism: Alphaproteobacteria bacterium (assembly GCA_005884745.1). Taxonomy (GTDB): domain Bacteria; phylum Pseudomonadota; class Alphaproteobacteria; order Rhizobiales; family Xanthobacteraceae; genus AP-16. The sequence continues at coordinate 24,314 of VAZU01000010.1, read as the reverse complement.
GAGCGGGCTCGAGATCATCCCGGTCTCGCGCATGGACGAGGTGCTGGCGCATTCGCTCACCCGCAAGCCCGAGCCGATCGTCTGGGACGAGACGCAGGCCAAGCCCGCGCCGGAGACGCCGGCGCAGCCGGTCGAGGAGGAGCCGCCGGGGTTGACGGCGCACTGACCAGAGAGCGACGAAGGATCACGGAAGAGGACAGACGTAAAGTCTGTCCTCTTCCCGTTTCTGGAGCGCCGTGCGCGCCGGCACCGCGCGCCGTCAGGTGCGCCGATGGCAGAGTCGGGTCGGCACAATTCGCTTCTTCCACCGCTCGGAAGATGGAGTCTATGCTAGGGCCGAACGGCAAAGCCCCGTTGCAACAGCCATCGTAACTTCATGAACCCGATCATATCCGTCGCGAATCTGTCCAAAACCTATGCATCCGGCCTCCACGCTCTCAGGCGCATCAATCTCGACATTCGCCGCGGCGAGATCTTTGCGCTGCTCGGCCCGAACGGGGCCGGCAAGACCACGCTGATCGGCATCATCTGCGGCATCGTCAACCCAACCGGCGGCACGGTGACGGTCGATGGTCACGACATTGTCCGCGACTACCGTGCGGCCCGGTCCCTGATCGGCCTGGTACCGCAGGAATTGACGACCGACGCCTTCGAGACGGTTTGGGCCACCGTGAGTTTCAGTCGAGGACTTTGGGGCAAACGGGCCGACCGCGATCATATCGCCGGGGTTCTGAAGGCGCTGTCGCTTTGGGACAAGAGGGACAGCAAAATCTTCACGTTGTCCGGCGGCACGAAGCGCCGGGTTCTGATCGCAAAAGCACTCTCGCACGAACCACAGATTCTGTTCCTCGACGAGCCGACGGCCGGCGTCGATGTGGAACTGCGCAAGGACATGTGGGGGATCGTGCGCTCCCTGCGCGCCGCCGGGGTGACCATCATCCTGACCACCCACTACATCGAAGAGGCGGAGCAGATGGCCGATCGCATCGGCGTGATCAACAAGGGGGAACTCATCCTGGTCGAGGAGAAGGCCGAGCTCATGCGCAAGCTCGGCAAGAAGCAAATGACGCTTCACCTCCACGCCAAGCTCGATGCCGTTCCGGCCGCGCTTGCAGCGCATCGCCTCACCCTCGCCGGGGACGGCACCGAGCTGGTCTACACCTATGACACCCAAGCCGGGCGCACCGGGATTACGGCGCTGCTGCACGATCTCGGCGCCGCTGGCATCGGGTTCCGCGACCTGAATACGACGCAAAGCTCGCTCGAGGACATCTTCGTCGACCTGGTGAGGCGGGGACAATGAACTTTCGGGCCGCCGGCGCGATCTATGGCTTCGAAATGGCGCGTACCGGGCGCACCCTGATGCAGAGCATCATCTCCCCGGTGATCTCCACGTCGCTCTACTTCGTGGTGTTCGGCGGGGCGATCGGCTCGCGTATCACCGAGATAGAAGGCGTCAGCTACGGCGCCTTCATCGTACCCGGACTAGTCATGATGATGCTGCTGACTCAGAGCACCGCAAATGCGTCATTCGGCATCTATCTCCCGAAATTCGTCGGGTCCATTTATGAGCTGCTGTCGGCACCGATCTCGTATGTCGAAATCGTGCTCGGCTATGTCGGCGCGGCGGCGACCAAGTCGATCATATTGGGGCTGATCATCCTGGCGACAGCCGGCCTGTTCGTCCCGCTGCGCGTCGCCCATCCGGTCTGGATGATTGCCTTCCTCGTGCTCACCGCGGTCACGTTCAGCCTGTTCGGCTTCATCATCGGCATTTGGGCCGACGGATTTGAGAAGCTGCAGGTCATCCCGCTGCTCGTCATCACTCCGCTCACGTTTCTCGGCGGCAGCTTCTACTCCGTGAGCGTTCTGCCGCCGATTTGGCAGACGATCAGCCTGTTCAATCCCGTGCTCTACCTGATCAGCGGCTTCCGCTGGAGTTTCTACGGTATTGCCGACGTGGGGGTCGGCGTCAGTCTGGCGATGACCGTCTTGTTCATGGCCCTGTGTCTCGCCGGGGTGTGGTGGATTTTCAGAACGGGCTATAGGCTCAAGCAGTAGGATTTCGCCTTCTATCGCCGGCCAGGCCTGCTGGAAGCTCCCGACCACAATGTTCCCCACGAGTTCGCTTCCCGCCCGCTTGGCAACGGCCGGAAATCGGAACACACTGCCAGCCCCGAAATCCAGGAGGCAGAGATGGTCAAGCTCGCACTCGGCATCCTTGCACTGTCGCTGACGGCATCGGCTGGCTTAGCCGCGGAAATGACGGTTGTGACCCCGGACGCGATCAAGTGGGGATCGGCCCCGCCCGCGCTCCCGAAAGGGGCGCAATTGGCCGTGCTGTCGGGGGATCCGGGCGCCGGCGGGCCCTACGTGATCCGAATGAAGCTGCCGGCAGGTTACCAAGTGCCGGCGCACAACCATCCGACGACCGAGAGCGTCACCATCATCTCCGGGACGTTCAACATCGGCATGGGCGACAAGCTCGACAAGAAGCACACGCAAGCTCTCAAGGCCGGCGGCTTTTTCTCGATGGCGCCAAAAATGAATCATTACGCCTGGACGAGCAGCGCTGCGATCATCCAGATCCACGGCGATGGGCCATTCGCGATCAACTACGTGAATCCGGCCGACGATCCCTCCAAGGGTGCGTCAACCTCACGATAAGCCCAATGCGGTGATCCGCGCGTCGGGAGGCCGGGACAAAGTCGGCGCGACAAGAACCCTCGGATCCATGATGGCCGGGGGTTGGGCCACATCCGCTATTCACTCCATGTTGAACGCAGCTCCGCAGGCCGGTTTGGCCGAAGCCGTCATTGGTGGCAGCCGCTGATGGATCAATCCGGTTTGTGCGATGCGTGCCGGACCACGGCATCCGGGAACCGAGGCCTTGTGGTTCCGGGCGTGCAGAGCCAATATGGGTGCTGCCGGGAACATGGAATTCAAATTTGGGACGGGCTCAGCTTCGGGAGGAATTTATGACAACGCCGCCATTCTCGTATCGACCCGACCGGCGCACGGTCCTCAAGGGGACCGGGGCGGCCGGACTCGTTCAGGTCACTGCGCCCTTCATCATTCAAGCGCGCGGCGAGGCGCCGCTTCGGATCGGAATGATCGATCCTCTCACCGGCGTCTATGCCGCGCCCGCGCAGAATGAGGTGACCGGGGCCAAGCTCGCCGTCGACCAGATGAACGCCAAGGGCGGTATTCTCGGTCGTCCGGTCGAGTTGCTGGTGGAAGATTCCGCGAACGACGTCGGCACCGGGGTGCAGAAGGCGCGCAAGTTGATCGAACGCGACCAGGTGACGTTTCTCATCGGTGACGTGAACTCGGGCATTGCCCAGGCCATCGCCCAGGTCACCAACGAGAAGAAAGTGCTGCACATCGTCTCGGGCGGCCACACCGATACGATCACCGGCAAGGACTGCAAGTGGAACGTCTATCGCGTCTGCAACACGACGCGCATGGAAGCGAATTCGGTTTCCGACCTGCTGTTCAACAAATACGGCAAGAAGTGGCATTTCGTCACGCCGGACTATGCGTTCGGCCACACCCTGCAGGGGGCGCTCGACGCCAACCTCAAGCGCTTGGGCGGCACGGTCACGGGCAACGAACTCACCCCGCTCGGCACCACCGACTTTTCCGCGTATCTCATCAAGGCCCGCGCCGCCAATCCCGACGTGCTGCTGCTGCTGGTCCAGGGCTCGGACATGATCAACTGCCTCAAGCAGATCGTGCAGTTCGGCATCGACAAGCAGATTCACGTCGCCGGAACTCAGCAGGAGCTCGAATCGCTCGAGGGCCTG
>VAZU01000010.1:0-20494 GCA_005884745.1 Alphaproteobacteria bacterium | reverse complement strand
CGGGCGTGCCGAACGTCGCCGAATTCGTCGCGGAGATCCGCAAGCGCAACGGCGGCAAGGTGCCGACCGCGCGGCATTGGTTCGGCTACACCTCGGCGATGACATTCGCGCTGGTCGCCAATCGCGAGAAGACCGTGGATTCGCTGCAGCTGGCGAGAGCGCTCGGCGACTTCGAGCTGCCGCCCGAAGTCAAGCTGCAGCCCAACAAATGCTATTACCGCAAGGGCGACCACCAGCTGATGACCTCCGCCTTCATCGGCGAGGCGGTGTCGAACGGCAAGGACGATCCCGAGGATCTGTTCCGCGTCGACAATGTGGTTCCGGGGGACAAAACCTCGCCGGCCGAAACCGAGACCGGCTGCGCGTTGCAATGGCCCGCCTGAGGTAACGTCCGCTTTCCGCCGCGCTCGGGGCCGCATGGCCGCATCCCGGGCCGGCGGAAATTTGCGCATTCGGGGGGCTCATGACGCAGCTGCTGCTCTTCAACGTCACCAACGGGCTGATCATCGGCGCCTTCTACGTGCTGATGGCGCTCGGCCTCTCGCTCATCCTCAACCTCAGCAACGTCATCAATTTCGCGCACGGCGGATTCCTGGTCGTCGGCGGTTACATCGCCTACACGATCACGCCTTATCTGGGCTTCTGGGGTGCGTTGCTGGTGGCGCCGCCGCTCACGGCGGTGCTCGGGCTCGCCATCGAGCGGGCGCTGATCCGGCCGCTGTACGGACGCGATCCGCTCTACAGCCTCCTGCTCACGTTCGGGCTCGCGTTCATCTTCGAGGACATGACGCGCTTCATCTGGGGCGCACAGGGCTTGCCGGTGACCATTCCGGCGTTCCTCGCCCAGCCGTTGAGCAGCGAGTTCTTCTTCATCACCGGCTATCGCCTGTTCATGGTCGGAATGGTGATCGTATCCGTCACGCTGCTGTTCGTGCTGCTGCGCTATACGCGCCTGGGCATCCGCATCCGGGCGGGCACGCTGGATCTCGAAACGGTGTCGGCGCTGGGCGTCAACGTGCGGATGCTGCGCTCGCTCAATTTCGCGGTCGGCATCTTCCTCGCAGGGCTGAGCGGGGTGCTCGCGGCGGGACAACTCGGCCTCGAGCCGACGATGGGGGCCGGGCTGCTGATGCCGAGCTTCATCGCCATCATCGTCGGCGGCGTGGGCAGCCTGACCGGTACGCTCTTGGGCGGCCTGCTCATCGGCGTCGCGTCGGGCGTGACCGCGGTGTACTTCCCGTCCGCGAGCGAGGCCGTCATGTACGTGCTGATGGCCGTGGTCCTGCTGATCCGTCCGCGCGGATTGCTGGGCGAGGAAGGCATGCTGACATGACCGGCGGGGAGGGCGCGCGCAAGCTGATCGCGCTCGGCGCCATCTGGGCGGCGCTGCTGCTCGCGCCTTATTGGATGCCGCCGCTCGGCGGCTATACGGCGCTGGGCACCCGCGTGCTCGTGCTCGGGCTTGCGGCGATGTCGGTCAATTTCCTGCTCGGCTTCACCGGCGTGCTGTCGTTCGGCCACGCGGCTTATTTCGGCCTGGGTGCCTATGGCGCCGGACTCGCGCTGAAGTTCCTCGCCCCGAGCACGCCGCTTTCGCTCATCTGCGGCATGCTGGTGGGCGGGATCGCCGGCGCGATCCTCGGGGCGCTGATCGTGCGCCGCCGCGGCGTGTATTTCGCCATGGTCACCATCGCGTTCGGGCAGGTGTTCTATTACATCGCGTTCCAATGGAGCTCGGTCACCGGCGGCGACGACGGCCTGCGCGGCTTCTCGCGGCGGCCGCTCGACTTCGGCGCGTTCTCGGTCGACATCCTGTCGAACGCCGAGAGCTTCTATTACTTCGTTCTGTTCTGCTTCGCGCTGGCGGCCGCCGCCATGGGGTTCGTGCTGCGATCGCCGTTCGGGCGCACCATGATCGCGATCCGCGAGAACGAGCGTCGTGCCCGCTTCCTCGGCATTCCGGTCGAGCGCCACATCTGGATCGCCTTCACGCTGTCGTGTTTTTTCATCGGCTTTGCCGGAGCGCTGTACGCGCTGCTCAACAATTTCGCCGACCCGAAGGGCTTGCATTACAGTCAGTCCGGCGATTTCGTGATCATGGCGGTGATGGGCGGGATGCGCAGTTTTTGGGGACCCCTGCTCGGCGCCGCGGTATTCGTCATCCTGCAGGACTATCTCTCCAGCATCACCGTCAACTGGATGTCGTTCATCGGGCTGCTGTTCGTGTTCGTAGTGCTGTTTTTCCCGCGCGGGCTGCTGGGCGCCATTCGTCGCAAGGTTCAGGCATGATGCTGCTGGAAGTCGTCGCCGCTACCAAGCATTTCGGCAGGCTCGCGGCCGTCCGCGACGTCTCGCTTGCGGTGCCGCAGGGAGAATTGCGGGCGGTGATCGGCCCGAACGGCGCCGGCAAGACCACGTTCTTCAATCTCATCAGTGGCCTGTTCCCGCCGACCGCAGGCCGCGTGGTATTCGACGGGCGCGACGTCACCGGAATGCCGGCGCACGCGCGGGTCAAGCTCGGCATGGCGCGCACCTTCCAGATCACCGAGATCTTTCCGGAGCTGAGCGTGCGGGAGAACGTGCGCGTCGGCGCCGAGGTGGCGGCGGGGTTTCGGTTGCGCCCCTGGATCAGCCGAGCGGAAGGCGCGGAGTTGCAGCGCCGGATCGAAGAGACGCTGAGTCTCGCCGGGCTTGCCAACAAGGCCGACCGGCTCGTGGGCGAGCTTGCCCACGGCGATCAGCGCGCCGCCGAGATCGCCATGGCGCTGGCGTTGCGCCCCAGGCTGCTGTTGCTGGACGAGCCGACGGCCGGAATGGGCGACCAGGAAACCTACGAAATCACCCAGCTCATTCGCGGGCTGCATCGCGACGGCAAGCTCACGATCGTCCTCATCGAGCACGACATGCGCGTGGTGTTTCATTTGGCCGACCGGATCACCGTGCTCGATCAGGGCAAGCTGTTGGCCGAGGGCACGCCGCAGGAAATCGCGGTCAACGACGCGGTTCAGGCCGCTTATCTGGGTAAGGCGGCATGAGCGCGGCGCTCGAAGCCGAGGGGCTTCACACCTTTTACGGCAAGAGCCACATCCTGCACGGCGTGAGCCTGCGCGCGGCCGAGGGAAAAATCACGACGCTGCTCGGGCGCAACGGCGCCGGCAAGACCACGACGCTGCGCAGCCTCATGGGCCTCACCCCGGCGCGCGAGGGTCGCATCACGGTGTTCGGCATGGATACCACGGCCTGGCCGGCGTTCCGGATCGCGGCGCTCGGCGTCGGCTACGTGCCGGAGGGGCGGCGCGTTTTCGCCAATCTGACGGTGGAAGAGAACCTCAAGGTGCCGCGCGAGCGGCAGGGCCCGTGGACGTTCGCGCGGATCTATCAATTGTTCCCGCGGCTCGCCGAACGCAAGCTGCACCGCGGCCGTCAATTGTCGGGCGGCGAACAGGAGATGCTGGCGATCGCCCGAGCGCTTCTGCTCAATCCGAGGCTTCTGATCCTCGACGAGCCGTCGCAGGGATTGGCGCCGCTGGTGGTGCGCGAAGTGTTCCGCATCGTCGCCGAAATGCGGCGCGAGGGCATCTCGGTACTGCTCGTCGAGCAGAACGCGCGGATGAGCCTCGAGATCGCCGACCAGGCCTACGTGCTCGACGATGGCAGGGTGGTCTATTCCGGTGCGGCGCGCGAGCTTGCGGCCGACGCCGCGCGCGTCAAGGCGCTGGCCGGTGCCAGCGCCGAGGAATGGACGCATGGCACGGCGGGTTCATGACGGACGATCCGGTCATGCGAAACCCGTGCGGTTGCCGGACCAATCGGACGCAGCTTCGGACCGCGCAACAATATTGGCACCGGGCGCCGCAAGCGTCCAGTGGACGCCCGTTTCCTGAAACTCGAGTACCGCCTTGCCTTGCAGCGTAGCCGGGACGGCCCTGGTGATCACCAGATGTCCGAACCCTTGGCGTACCGGCGACGTCACGGGCGGACCATTATATTCCCGCCAAAAAAGCCGCAGGGTTCCTCCATCGGCTTCGTTGTTCTCGAGCTCCCACCGAACTTGGACTCTCCCGGCGCGGACGGACAACGCCCCGTGCTCTGCCGCGTTGGTGGCGAGTTCATGCAGCGCAAGTCCGATTTGCTCGGCTGCCGTCGGCGTCAGCGTGACCGGCGGTCCGGCAATTTCAAACTGATCCGCGTCGGTCGTGATAAAGGGCGACAGCTGCGTGCGAATGAGATCGTGAAGCTCGACTCCGCGCCACGCTCCGGCGACGAGCAAGTTGTGGATATCGACCAAGGCATCGATCCGGGTCGCAAACGCCGATTGGAACTCCGCGAATGTTTGCGTCCTGAGAGCGATCTGGCGGGCTATGCTCTGGATGACGGCAAGCAAGTTCTTCGATCGGTGCGACAGTTCTCGCATGATAAGTTGAAAATGCTCTTCGTAGCGCTTGCGCTCGGTAATATCCGTATTCGTTTCGAGGATGGCGAGCGGCGATCCGTCGGCATGTTTATGGAGATCCCAATGGCTTTGCGAGACGACCTGCTGCCCGTCCTTGGTGTATTGTACGAGTTCCCCATCCCAGCTGCCGTCCCTGAACAGGATTTGCTTTATTTCCTCTAGCGGCACGGGAAACTCGGTTCGCAGCAATTGATGGGAGACTTTGCCGATCGCTTCGTCCTTGGTCCAACCGTAGAGCCGGCGTGCGCCCTCATTCCACAGCGTTATCTCGTCTTGGACGTTGCGGACAAGCACGTTGGCGAGATCGAGCACCCGCGCATGTTCGATGAGCTGCCTATTTTCGGCAATCTCCTTCGTCATGGCCGCTTCGGCACGGGCTCTCGCCACCGCGGCCCAGGTGCGTTCTGCCAGCTCCTTGCATAACGCGACTTCTGCCGTAGTCCAGCGCCTCGGATGCTCCTGAAAAACATGCAAGGCCGCCTGGAGCCGTCGCTCTTTTACGAGAGGGACCGTTATGTGTGCCCGAGCGTGGATGGAGCGATACAGCGGGAAGAATGCCTCGTTGCGAGGATTGGTTTCCGTGTCGTCGACGACGCGGGTCTCGCCGCGCATGAGCTGGTCGAGGGCAACCGAACCGAACGCCTGCAACGGAAACCGGCCGGTAACATCGGACAAATGCTCCGCGTGCCACTGGGCTCGCGCGATGATATACGCCGATTCGTCGATCTCCGAATATCCGGCGCGGGATGCGGCAAGATATCGTCCGATCGCGCCGGCCACTCGGGTCATGATTCTGTCGGGATCCGCAATGTTGCGCAGCTGGTCACTCAACTCGTAAATGAACCGCTCGCGATCATCTGCCGATCTGCGCATGGCGACATCCGCGCTCAAGGCCAGGCTCGGCACCGAGATGCTGATCATGAATGCGAGAACCAGAAGAAAGGAGTCGTTGATGTTGGAGCGGGCAAATGGCCCGCCCTCCATGACGGTGCCCCAGACCGCAAAACACGCGAGGATGAGTGCGACCGTGGCGGTATCGCGAGGTCCCGCTCGCAGCGCCGCCCAAATCAGCGGCAGAATGGCCAAGAACGCCAGGGCCGCCCGGTCGGCCGTTTGCTCGAAGAGGGGGCTGAAAGCGACAATGCCCACGGCCAGCGCCGTCGCGAGAATCATTGCGGAGCGCAGCAGTTGGTCTCGATCGAGCGATGGAGGCGCACTCCACAATACGATCACCGGCGTAACGACCAGCGCGCCGGCCAGATCGCCGAGCCACCAGGTCATCCATACCGGTGCGAAATTCGACAGGTCGGCATACCCGGCGAGGCTCAGGCTGCCGACGCCGATCGTTGCGCTCGTCATCGTGCTGGGGCCCAAACCGATCAAGGTGAACTTGGCTACGCCGATCGGGGTTTCGAACGTATTGCGCCCATCGGACCATCGGTTGATCAGCCAGCCGCCGATTACGGCTTCCAGCGTATTACCGAAGCCGATGGCGCAGGACGTATAGATCGAGCCGGCCGTGGTGAGGTTGACGAGGAACGCCCCGGCAAAGATCGCCGGCCAAATTCGGTGGCCGCATAGCAGGATCGCAGCCAAAGCCAGGCCGGTCGGCGGCCATATGGGAGTCGCATTGGGATGGATGGACGCCAGGGTCAGGCTGAGTTTGGCGGCGGCGAAATAGACGACGGCGACGGCGGCAAGCTCGATCGGATACTTCGGCGACCTGAGGATATCGGCAAGAATTCTTCGGGGGACCATCGGCCAGCCCTCGAGAGCGGATCGATTCTCGTCGATACCGGCAGGATCGGATCGGCCTGCAAATGGCGATCACCAATGCCGATACGACCGGCAAAGCCCCGTGAGATCGCGCGAGGCCTTTTCTGCCTTCCGCGCCCCGTCATCGGGGATCGCGGGTCCGGAACCCGACGAAGCGGCGGGAGCGAATCTGGGCTCGTGACGGTCAGCCGGTATGCTTCTCGCCCCATTCTTTCAGCGTCTTGAGGACGGGACGAAGTTCGCGGCCTTTGTCGGTCAACGCATATTCGGCTCTGGGCGGATGCTCGTTGTAGAACTGCCGCCGGATGATGCCGCCATCCTCGAGCGTCTTGAGACGGGCGGACAGCGTATTTGGGCTGATACCGGCCAGAGAGATTTCCAGATCATGGAATTTGCGGGGACCATGGCGCACCAGGTCGCGCAGGATCAGGATCGTCCAGCGTTCGCCGATGATCTCGAGGGTGCGCGCCACCGGGCAGCGCCGGTCGTAGACGATCGACATGCATTGGCTCCGAATTAAGGCCGGCCGCCGGCCATGGCGTGCGGCATCTCGGCTCGGCCCCCGGCCTGCGCAGGATACGAGCCCTTGTGAATACAATATATATAGTTTATATAAAAACGCTAGCCTATTCGCTGGCTTCGAGAGACCGCTGGCGCCGGCGGCGGAGTGGACCCCCGATGATCAAAGCCCGGATGGTTCGCGACGCGATGGCCCGGCAGCGGCCGCCCGGCGCAGCTTCCGGCGCGCAGGTATTGCCGGGCCAAGACGAAATCTCGCCCGTGCCGATTGCCGCCGGATCCCAACCGCCGGTTGATCCCGAGGTGCGCGCCCGGCAGGCGATCCTGCATGGGCCCGTCCTGGCCACGATGCTCGGCCTGGCCGGGCCCACGATCCTGGTGCTGGTGGCGCAAGTGGCCGTCGGGGTGGCCGAGACGTTCTACGTCAGCTATCTCGGCACTGCGGCGCTCGCCGGCGTTGCGCTGGTCTTTCCGATCCTGATGCTGATGACCATGATGTCCAACGGCGGCGTCGGCGGCGGCGTTGCGTCGGCCGTTGCGCGCGCCATCGGCGCCGGCCACAACGACGATGCCGACGCGCTGGTCACGCATGCACTGGTCGTCGCGGTCGTGTTCGGACTGCTGTTCACCGCCGTTGCCTTGCTTCTGGGCCCGGCGATATACCGCGGGCTCGGCGGCACCGGGCCGGTGCTGGACGCCGCATTGACCTATTCGGGTTTCGTCTTCGCCGGCGCCGTGCCGAGCTGGATCGTCAGCCTGCTTGCGGCGGCGCTGCGCGGTGCCGGCAACGTCAAATTCCCGGCGATCGTGACCTTGACCTCGGCGGCCGTGCTGGTTCTGCTTTCGCCGGCGCTGATCTTCGGCATCGGCCCGATTCCCCGTCTCGGCATCGCCGGCGCGGGAATCGCGGTGACGAGCTTCAACGTGGTGGCGGCGGTCGTCCTGCTTCGCTACCTCGGCTCCGGCCGCGCGGTTCCGGCGTTGCGGCGCACCCGGCTCGAGGCCCGCCTGTTCCGCAGCATTCTCGGCGTCGGACTGCTCTCCGCGCTGGGCACGGTGCAATTCAATCTCACGGTGCTCCTGGTCACCGGTGCCGTCGGACTGTTCGGGACCGACGCGCTCGCCGGCTACGGCATCGCCTCGCGCCTCGACTATTTGCTGATCCCGCTGCTGTTCGGCCTCGGCACCGCGGCCGTCACCATGGTCGGCACGAACATCGGCGCGGGCGCGGCGGCGCGGGCGCGGCAGATTGCCTGGACCGGGGCGCTCGTGGCCGCCGCAGTGGCGGAAGCCATCGGCGTCTTCGTGGCGATTTTCCCCACCGCCTGGCTCGGCTTGTTCAGCAGCGATCCGAACGTGCTGGCGACCGGCGCGCGCTATTTGCGGATCGTCGGGCCGTTCTATGGGGCGATGGGCGTAGGGATGCTGCTCTATTTCGCGAGCCAAGGCGCCGGCCGCGTGCTCTGGCCGGTTCTCGCCGGCACGGCCCGACTGGTGATCGCGGCGCTCTTCGGCTGGCTCGCCGTTGCCTGGCTGGGGTTCGCGGAGCCGGCGTTGTTCGCGCTTGTCGCCGCCGCCGCCGCGGCGTTCGGCGCGATCAACGCCGCGAGCATGCTGTTGGGCGCCTGGGACCGCGGACCAAAGTAGCGCGCGTTCCGAGCAGGATCGGGTGAAGGATGAGCCCGGCGCGCCGCCCGGTCGCCGCCCGATGCCGCTCCGGATTCCGCCACGTTGCCGCGGACGTTGGCTATGTCGCGAAGTTCCCGTCGGGTTTGCCTTCGCCCACCATCTTCCGGCAATACGCATAGAGCGCGTCGTACACGATCCATTCGGCCGCGTTCACGGCGTGATCGTCGGTAAAACCGAGAAGGCGAAAGCCCTCGGCGATGGCTTCCAGGCCCGGCCCCTCCGGCTGATGATACAGCGTGTTGTCGGTATCGGCGCCGTTGACGATTTTTCCGAGCAGGACGAGCGCGGCATCGCCGGCGAGATCGTATTTCTTCAGGATCGCCTCGAACGAGCACTCCTTGCCGTGATGTCCGAGCTCGACGTCCTTCACATCGTACGGAACGGCGTTCAAGCGTTTCGCCTCGTCCATGACCTTGTCGGCCGGGGCGAAAACGAATTCCGCATCGCGGTCCACGAATTTCCGGATGAGCCACGGGCAGGCGACACGGTCGACCTTCACGTGCTCGCGGGTAATCCACTTCATGGGATTCCTCCTCGTTGTTTGCCTTCGATCGGAAAAGGGCTGGGTTGGAAGAGGCCGCCGGCCGAGGTGGCCTCTTCCAGGGCGATGTCATTTCCAGAACGGCGTGCGGGCCTCACGCTCGGCTTGCTCGCGCGTGATGCCGATGTCGTCCAGCAGCCGATCCTCGAGGGCCAATAAAGCTTGTCGCTGCTGCCAACGATCATGCATTCGCTTGAGGACCGACACCCATCCCAAGGGGGATGGTACGCGTACAGCCAGCGTCTGGACGACGCCGATGTTCGGTAGTGCTGAGCGGGAAGGAGTGGCGTTGCCGCAAGACATGTCTCCCCTCCTTGACGGAGCGAGACAACGCTTGGCTGCGGAGCAGCTGACCGGGCGGTTGTCGCTGGCCCGGATGGGTTTCTCCAAGCCGCCGCCAGAGTTCGGATCTGCAGGGGAAATGCCATTTCGCCAACAGCCCTCCGCCCGGGAAGCGGGCAAAGTGCAGTGCTTGGGCGAAACGCCTTGGGAAAGCCGGGCGACTGCGATCGAGCCCGACGCGACATATGTGAGCCAAAAAGCGACAAAAGTCAATCAGCCGACCCGTCTTTGTGCCGGCGCGAGCCAATCGAGGGCGAGCGACCCGCAGGGAATTGATGACTTTTTCAATCGGTGCCGCTAATACTTTCGGCGCAATTCGCGAATATCACGCCTTCGCGGGACGCTTCGGAAGGAACCGAGATCGAAAGAGGGGAAGGCGGCCACCGGGGTCGGCCGCCCAACGAGGACGGTATGAACAAACTGAATAGCGCTACAGATGCCGCGGCCGATATCGAGTGCGACGACATCCTATATCCGTCGGCGGTCCCTTTCGTGCTGGTGCACCTGGCCTGCTTTGCGGCCATCTGGACCGGGGTCACCTGGGAATCGCTCGGGATGTGCGTTGTGCTGTATTGGGCGCGCATCTTCGGCATCAGTGCCGGATATCACCGGTACTTTTCGCATCGAGCCTATTCGACCAGCCGCGTGTTTCAATTCCTGCTGGCCGTATTGTCGCAGAGTACGGCGCAGAAAAGCATCCTGTGGTGGGCATCCAAGCACCGTCATCACCACCTGCACTCCGACACCGAGCGCGACGTTCACTCGCCGCGTCACACGGGATTCGTATACAGCCATCTGGGTTGGATTTTTTCCCGGAAACACGACAAAGCCGACCTCGTGAAGGTGGCCGACCTCAGCGGCTATCCCGAATTGATGTGGCTGCATCGATACGAGCTCGTGCCGCCCGTCGTGTTGGCGCTGCTGTGCTTCGCGCTGGGCGGATGGCCCGGCCTGGTGGTCGGGTTCTTCTGGAGCACCGTGCTGGTCTATCATGCGACGTTTTGCATCAACTCCCTTGCTCACGTACGCGGAAGCCAGCGCTATCTCACAGCCGACGATTCCCGGAACAACTGGCTGCTCGCGCTCTTCACGATGGGCGAGGGGTGGCACAACAATCACCACGCTTATCAGAGCAGCGTTCGCCAGGGGTTCCGGGCGTGGGAGATCGACCCGACCTTTTACATTCTCAAGGCGCTGGCCCGGTTCGGGATCGTTTGGGAGCTGAAGACGCCGCCGGTGTCGGTTCTGCGCAACGAGCATCGGCTCGGATCGCGGGTCGTCGAGCGCTCGGCAGCGCAACTTGCGGCAACCTTCAATTCCGAGCGCAGCGCGCTCGCGATCGCTTCGGCCGTGGAGAAGTCGGATTTGGCGGCGCTCCAGGAGCGGTTGGCTCATGCCAGGCACTCCGCCGTCCAGGTGCTTGCCGACATGGGTCTGCCGCATTTGCCGAGCCGAGAGGAAATTTTCGCACGGGCGACGGCGATGTTTGCCAAGACGCCTTCGATCGAAGAAGTCGTCGATCGGGCGTACGGGCTCCTCGTCGAGGCAATCGGCAACCGGCTCCGCATGGACGGTGTCAACGCCACGGCATGACCGGCTCCAACCCGGCGCGAATTTTCGAGGAAAGAGCCCCCGATTCGCGGGGCTCCGTGCTCGCCCGTCCGTCCTGCATCGGCCGATTCGGCTTGCAATCACCGGGTTTTCGGCAAACCCTCGCCTCGCGAATCCCCGCTGATTCGGGGCAAAAGCGAGGAAAGGACTTTGCGATGACCAAGAACGAACTGATCGCGACGGTGGCCGGCAAGGCCAGCATGACCAAGACGGCCGCGGCGTCCGCCGTCGATGCCACCTTCAATGCCATCACCGCGGCGCTCAAGAAGGGCGGCGAAGTGAAGATCATGGGGTTCGGTCATTTCCGCGTGGTCAAGCGTGCCGCCCGCGAGGGCCGCAACCCGCGCACCGGCAAGCCGGTGAAGATCAAGGCGGCGCGGCGTCCGCGATTCTCGGCCGGCAAGGCTCTCAAGGACGCGGTGAACCGCTGAAGTTTTTGGCGTTGCATACCCGACGAGGTTCTCCTGCGCCTGCGGCATTCGAGCGCGCGGCGGCGTTTGTGCGTACCCGATGATCGTTGACGGCGCGGGCAGGGTGACGGGATTTGTCCGCCGCCGGCGCGCGCGGTAAAAGTTTGACGGCGGAAAAAGCGCACGCCTAATCCCGACGTCATGCGTTAATTTGTATCCGAGCCGTCAAGTCTCGCCTCGATCGTTCGCGTCCGGCGCGGGATCCAAAGGCGCGGCTTTCGCCGCCTCGTGCCGGGAAGCGTAGCGGAAAATCTCATTCGTATCTCGATCAAGCCGGTGTTGCTGATCCGCGGCGCGTGATCCAGCATGCCCTATGGCGACAATTCCGAGCTCGTGAGCCCGGTTGGCGGCATCTTCCCGAACACGCGCAGGACATCTATCGCGAAGCATTCAATTGCCGGGGACCCGCGCCGGGAGGAAGCCGCGCATCGCATCGCCGGCGGCGCGCTTGCGCTCGGGCGCCGACCGGCGATATTGCTGGAGGGGAGGGCGGTTAGCTCAGCTGGTAGAGCGCCACGTTTACACCGTGGATGTCGGCGGTTCGAGTCCGTCACCGCCCACCACCAGCCTTCCGGGAATGATCTCGACAAGGTCCCGATGCTCGCGCCTCTGTGGCCCTTCTTGAGGCCGCGCCTATGCGTTTGGGCGGCCAATTTCCCTTGGGTTTTGGGCGCGCGGCGTCCTGCGCGGAGTCATGACGATGGATACGGGCCGGATGGAAGCGTTCAGCGATGGCGTGTTGGCCATTATCATCACCATCATGGTCCTGGAGTTGAAGGTGCCGCATGGCGCCGACCTCCCGGCGCTGTGGCCGCTGCTGCCGGTGTTCCTGAGCTACGTCCTGAGTTTCGTTTACCTCGGTATCTACTGGAACAATCACCATCACATGCTGCAGGTTACCCCGAGGGTACGCGGCTCGATCTTGTGGGCTAATTTGCACCTCCTGTTCTGGTTATCGCTCATCCCCTTCGTCACCGGCTGGATGGGTGAGAACAACTTCGCGCCGGCACCGACCGCTCTCTACGGCGTGATTCTGTTGATGGCGGCGCTCGCTTATTGGATCTTGCAGCGGGCAATCATCGCGGAGCAGGGTGAGACCTCGCTCCTCGCAGCAGCCGTTGGAAGGGACCTCAAAGGCAAGCTCTCCCCGGTGCTTTATGCGATCGCAATCCCGTCCGCATTCCTGCACGAATGGGTCGCAGGCGGGCTGTACGTGCTGGTGGCGCTGATATGGCTCATCCCGGACCGCCGCATCGAACGAGCCCTTGCGGGGCGGAAGAAGCACGGCAATTGAGCGAAAAAGCTGCTGTCCCATGCCCCGCGACGGCACGGCCCGCAAAGGGTAGGGTACCCAAGTCAAAGCGCAACGCGCCGGAGGCTGAGGGTCTCCAGCGCGTCACGGGTCAAGACCGGCATCGGCGGCCAGCGGGTCACGCGTCCGGCCGAAAATCGACGATCTTGTAGAGGGCGTCGATCACGTCCTTGCCGATACGGTTCTCCATCTCCTTGTGGACGGGCAGCACGGCCTGCAGCCAGGATCTTCGCTCCTCGGACGTGAGCGGGTAGACCTGCACCTTGCCGGTCTTCTTGATCTCCTCGAGCGCCTCGTCGTTTTCGGTCTTGGCGATGGCGTTGAAATAGTCCGATGCCTCGGCCATGGCCTTCTCGAGCGGCGGGCGCACGTCGGCCGGCAATCCGTCCCAGAACTTCTTGTTGGTGACCACGGCGTAGGACAGATGGGCGTGGTGCGAGACCGCGATATATTTGACCACTTCGTAGAACTTCTGGGTCCAGATGTTCGACGGCACATTCTCCAGGCCGTCGACGACCCCGGTCTGCAGCGCCTGGTAGACCTCGGAGAAGGCCATCACCTGCGGGATGGCACCCCAGGCCCTGGTCGTGGCGTTGAGGACCTTCGAGCCCTGGATGCGAAGCTTGAGACCCTGGAAGTCCTTGACGTGGTGGATCGGTCTATTGGCCGCCATGACGTGGAAACCATTGTCCCAATAGGCGAGGCCCTTGACGCCGTTGGCCTCGAGCTTTTCGAACATTTTCCTGGCGAGATCGCTGGCCGCGAACTGCCTGAACGCCGCTTCGTCATGGAAGATGAACGGCAGGTCGAGCGCGTCGAACTCGGTGAAGCCGAGCGGGCCGAACTTGGCGGTCGAGGGTGCCAGCAGCTGCACCGCCCCGAGCTGCAGCGCCTCGAGCTCCTCCTTGTCCTTGTAGAGCGAGGAGTTGGGATAGAGCTCGATCTTGACCTTGCCATTCGCGTATTTCTCGGCAAGCTCCTTGAACTTTTGCGAAGCCTTGCCCTTCGGCGCATCGGGGGTCACGACGTGGCTGAACTTGATCACGATCGGGCTCTGCGCAGCGGCCGGCTTGATGCCCGCCGCGGCAGCAACCGCCAGCGCGGTCGAGCCCTGCAAAATCTCGCGTCTGTTCATATTCATCCTCCCGGGCGTTGTTATCGGCCGCAGCTCGCGACTGCCATTTCGGGGCCGTTATAGCGGCCTCCAAGGTCCGTGGCCAGCGTGCGGTGACTGCGCCGCAACAGAGCCACTCCGGATGCTTGCGTTGCGCGGGGGCGGGCGTCTTGGCCGCGAGCGCCGGCGCCTAGGCTCGCCCTTTCGGCACGCCGGCGCGGTGCGCGAGCAACTCGGTCATGATCGCCCGCGCGGCGTTCACGCAGGCGTCGGCCAGGATCGCCGCATCGCGCTCGGTCACGCCCTCCGCCACGGCGCCCGCCACCAGCTCATCGCGGCGCTCGGCAAGATAAGCCTCCCGCACCTGCCTCGAGGGAAGCTGTGCGGCATAGCCGGCGATCTCGGCGGCCCAGACGACGATTTTTTTCGTCAGATCCTCGGTCATCATCCAGTCGAGCAAGTGTCCTTGCCGACGCTGCGTGCCTCGGCATTCGACCTTGAGATGGAGACGAACCTGGACAGGGTTCAAGGGAGCAGGGGCGGTTTGCCTGGAAAGGCTGCCTGCCCGCATCGCCGATTAGCTGGAGGAATGCGGGCGAAGGCGCTCGACACCACCGAGGCGGCCTCGCTCAAAACGGCGGTATCCTGGTCCACTGGCGTCCAATCCGACGCAAGGAGCATCCACTTACGTCGCTGCTGGTCCGGCATCGCGGCTGGGTTCCGATTCGTCGCCACGTTGCAACGGTACGACGTTCTCGCTGGGCAGCGGCGCCGTGTTCTGTCCCGAATTTTTGTCCGCACCGAAACCGCGAATAGCCCATCCGGTCGCAATGGCGCAAAGCAGTAGCGCGACCGGCGGCCCGAAGAACACCACCGGTATGGCAAGGAAATCCCCCACCGTCGTCAATGCCTGCGCCATGGCGGAAAGAATGAAATAGATCGCCCAGCTCATGACCCATGCGGCGGATACGAGCAGCCATAGGCGAAACAGCCCGCGACGCCAATTCAGCGGCGCGGCTTCCTCTCCGGGTGCAAACGGCCGCCGGACACGTCGGTACAGAGTCACCGTCAAACCTCGCGAACTGCAGTTCCCTGCGTATCCGCATTTTACTCCGTGGGCAGCCGGCGGCAAGCGGGCGAGAGATCCTGCAAGCGACTGCCATCGCCTGTCCTTAACCTCTTGGGTTCCTTCCGCGTCAATTTGCCGTCGAGGCGTTCAAACCGCCGGGCCGCGTCATCGGCCTGGGCGGTGCAACCGGCAGGCGATGCGGTACGATGTCGACGCAGCCGTCCTCCTTGTCGTGGAAGGTCTTGTATACTGCCGGGACCTTGATCGAGGCTGATGCGTTGCGCGTGCGAACGATCAGACCTTTGTTTCGAGCGCAGATGCGGGACCTGGGCGTAGATGGCTACGAACACCGACTGGATCCTCTACGGCGCCAACGGCTTCACCGGCCGCCTGATCACGCTGGAAGCCAAGCGCAAGAGTCTTCGCCCGATTCTGGCCGGCCGACGGGCGGCACCAATCGAAGCCCTGGGGGCGCAACTCGATCTCCCGTGGCGAAGCTTCGATATCGATGATCCGTCGGCTGCGGCGGCCGCGCTGAGCGACGTCGATGTCTTGCTGAACTGCGCCGGCCCGTTCGCGGCGACGAGCGGGCCGATGCTCGATGCCTGCCTCGCCGGCAGGACGCATTACCTCGATATCACCGGCGAGATCGATGTCTTCGTCGCCGCGCATTCGAGACACGCGCAGGCGCAAGCCGCCGGCGTCGTCGTGTGCCCAGGCGTCGGCTTCGACGTCGTCCCGACCGATTGCGTCGCCGCCGTCCTGAAGCAGGCGCTGCCGGACGCCAAGTCTCTCGCGCTCGGCTTCGACGTGAAGGGCACGCCGAGCCCGGGGACGGCCAAGACCATGGTCGAGGGCCTCAAAGCCGGTGGCCGCGTCCGCAAAAACGGCGACATCGTCGAGGTGCCCTTCGCCTATCGGACCCGCACGCTCGATTTCGGCAGGGGAGAGGCATTAGGCGTGACGATTCCGTGGGGCGATGTCGCCACCGCCCATTACCATCCGGTGCTTGAACCCGCTGCGGCCTGTCCTCGATCGGGTCGCGCCCCTGCTGCGGCGATGGGCGGCACGCAGCAAAGGACCGTCCGAAGACCAGCTGCGGCAGGAAACGAGCTACATCTGGGGCGAGGCGCGCAACAGCGAGGGCGCGACCCGCACCGCGCGGGTCACCACGCCGAACGGCTACCGCCTGACGGCGGACGCGGCCCTCCTGGCCGTGCAAACTGTGCTGGAGCGCCGCCCGCCGGGCGGCTATTACACGCCGAGCCGGCTGATGGGCGCGCGCTCAATCGAGCGGCTGCCCGGGGTCAGCGCTATTCACGTCGAGTAGACCATGCAGGAAATCATGATCGGACAGGAATATCGGGCCCCCGGCCGCTTCGTCGACAGCGATTCTCCGCAGCTCACCGCATTCGCCCGCGCGGCAAGCGCGGGGGGGAAGGATGCCACCGATGCGGTGCTGCGGCTCTATCGTGCGGTGCGCGACGAGATCCTCTACGACGCTTATGTCGACTGGACCGACCCCAACGTGTTTCGGGCGAGCGCGGTGCTGGCGGCAAAGCGCGGATTTTGCGTCGGCAAGGCGTGCCTGCTCGCGGCTTGCGCGCGCGTGCTCGGCGTGCCGAGCCGGCTCGGCTTTGCCGACGTGAGGAACCACATGACTTCGCCGCGGCTCTACGAGCGCATGAAGACCGACGTGTTCCGCTGGCACGCGTATTGCGACCTGCATCTTTCCGGCAAATGGGTGAAGGCGACCCCGGCCTTCAACGCCAGTCTGTGCGAGCGGCTGGGCGTGAAGCCGCTCGCGTTCGACGGATGGACGGACTCGCTGTTCCAGCCGTTCGACAATGCCGGCCGCAAGCACATGGAATATGTGGTGGACCGCGGCACCTTCGCCGACGTGCCGTTCGAGACCATCCTGGCGGACTTTCGCGCGCATTATGCCGCGCTGTTCGGGGAGGAGCGGCTCGCCGGCGATTTTCAGGCCGAAGCGGTGGCCGCTTCGTAGGCTGCGATCAAGCGAAGTGGCCGGATCGGTCGACCGATATGCCCCCTGATCTCTGATACCGCCATGAAGCTCGGCTTCTTCATCATGCCGGTGCACCCGACCGGGCGCGATTACGCGCAGGTGCTCAAAGAGGACCGCGAGCTCGCCTTGATCGCGGACAAGCTCGGCTTCGCCGAAGGTTTTGTCGGCGAGCACGTCACCGACGCGGCCGAGCGCATCACCTCCTCGCTGATCTTCGTCGCCTCACTGGTCGGCGAGACCCGAAACATCAAGCTCGGCACCGGCACGATCAACATGGCCAACCATCATCCGGCGGCGATCGCCGCGCAGGTCGCGATGGTCGATCACATGGCCGAGGGCCGCTTCATCATGGGCATCAGCCCCGGCAACCTGCGCTCCGATGCGGAACTGTTCGGCAATCACGACCGCGACCGCAACGACATGCTGGTCGAGGCGATGGACCATGTGCTGGCGCTGTGGGCGAGCGACCCGCCCTATGATCTACCCGGCAAATACTGGACGATCTCGACCAGGCGCACGACCTTCGGCGACCAGGGCGGCATTCCCAAACCCTATCAGAAGCCGCATCCGCCGATCGTGGTCACCGTGGTGGCGCCGCATTCGAAGGGCGTGACGCAGGCGGCGGCGCGCGGTTGGGATCCGGTCTCGGCAAATTTCCTGCTGCCGCAATGGGTCAGGACCCATTGGCCGAACTACATCGAGGGCTGCCGGCTCGGCGGACGCGCCGCCGATCCGGCGAACTGGCGCGTCGCCAAAAGCGTGTTCGTCGCCGACGATCTCGCGACCGCCCGGCGCTACGCGACCGCGCCCGAGGGGCCGTATCACCATTATTACCGCACGCTGGGGTCGAAGCTGATCCGCTACGGCCGCGCCAATCTGTTCAAGGCCGATCCGGCCGCCCCGGATTCCTCGGTGACGGCGGAGCGGATGGTCGACGATCTCGTGATCTGGGGCACGCCCGACAAGGTGGTCGACGAGCTTCTGGCGTTTCGCGAAAGCATCGGCGCCTTCGGCACCTTACTCTACGCCAGCCACGACTGGGTCGACAGGAAGCTCGCCGTGCGTTCCATGGAGCTGATGGTCGACAAGGTCGTGCCGGCGATCGACGCGGCGACGCGCACCGCGGCGGGGTAGGGCAGGGGCGATGCGACTACTAAAATCTGGCGGGAGCGACGGGACTCGAACCCGCGGCCTCCGGCGTGACAGGCCGGCGCTCTAACCAACTGAGCTACGCCCCCGCGGGGATGCTGCGGACTTAAATGTCGCTCCCCGGCAAGTCAAGGCGCGCTCGAACGGCTCCCGGAGGCCGACTCGAGAACGGATCGACCGGTTTTAGCGCTGATCCTTGTCGCCCGATGCTTGGCAGCGAGCGGCTCCTGGACGATGCTCCCGCCGCCTATCAAGTGAGGCGAGCATGACCGAGCTGCCACCCCTGGAAAACGCCGTGCTGCCGGCCGGCATCCGCTCGCGGTTCGTGGACGACGTCAACGGCCTGCGCATGCACGTGCTGGAGGCCGGCTTCGAGGAGAAAGACCGACCCTGCATCCTGCTGCTCCACGGTTTTCCGGAGCTGGCCTATTCCTGGCGAAAACTGATGGTGCCGTTCGCAGCCGCGGGGTTTCACGTCGTGGCGCCCGACCAGCGAGGTTATGGGCGCACCACGGGCTGGGATGCCGACTACGACGGCGATCTTGCTCCGTTTCGGCTTCTCAACCTTGCCCGCGATGCGCTCGGACTCGTATCGGCGCTGGGCCATCGCTCAGTGGCCGCGGTCGTCGGGCACGACTTCGGCGCTCCGGTCGCGGCCTGGTGCGCGCTGGTGCGGCCCGACGTGTTCCGCTCGGTGGCGCTGATGAGCGCGCCGTTCGCGGGGCCGCCTGCGCTCCCGTTCGACACGGCAAACAAAACGCCGCAAGGCGGGGCCGCCACCGCGTCGTCGGGCGGCAGCATCCACGACGCGCTGGCGAAACTGCCGCGGCCGCGCAAGCATTACCAATGGTATTACTCGACACGGCAGGCAAATGCCGACATGCGCGATTGCCCGCAGGGCGTCCACGCGTTTCTGCGCGCCTATTTCCATATGAAGAGCGCGGACTGGAGGGGAAACAGGCCGTTCCGGCTCAGCTCCTGGGCCGCCGATGAGCTGGCAAAAATGCCGACCTACTACATCATGGATCTCGACAAGGACATGGCGGCGACCGTGGCGCCCGAGATGCCCTCGGCCGAACAAATCGCGGCCTGCCGATGGCTTCCCGAGCGCGAGTTGAGCGTCTATAGCGCCGAGTATGGGAGAACCGGCTTCCAGGGTGGGCTCAACTGGTACCGCTGCAGGACCTCCGGCGCCTACGATGCCGAGCTCCAATTGTTCTGCGGCCGGACCATCGACGTGCCTGCGATGTTCATCGCCGGCAAGCGCGACTGGGGAATCTTTCAGGTTCCGGGCAGCATCGAGCGCATGCAGAATAACGCGTGCACGCGCATGCTGGGCTGCCACCTCGTCGAAGGCGCGGGACATTGGGTGCAGCAGGAGCAGCCGGAACAGGTGAGCGAGCTGCTGCTGCAGTTCCTGACGCAGCAGGATCGTCAGGCGGCTAGCAAGAGGAAGCGTTGAGGCCATGGGCGGGGACGGAAGACTGGCTCGCAGTGCAAAGGAAGCATCCCCGACGGACAGGCGCCTCGATCCCGAGATCGCGGAACTGCTGCCGAAACTGCCGCTGCGCGATTCGCGGATTCTGACGCCGAGCATCGCGCGCGAGCAGCTCATCGCGCTCGCGCAATCGCGCAGCAACATTCCCCTGCCGCAGCCGGCCTCGGTCGACGATGTCTCGATCCCAGGTCCGCCCGGCTCTCTCCCGGCGCGCCTCTATCGCCCGGCGCGGATGCCGGCCTCGACCGTCGTTTATTTTCACGGCGGCGGCTGGGTCGCGGGCGACCTGAACACCCACGATCGGCAGGCGCGCATGCTCGCGATCGAGATCGACGCAGTCGTGCTGAGCGTGGATTACCGGCGGCCTCCGGAAACCAAATTTCCGGGCGCGTTCGACGATGGCCTGGCGGCGACACGATGGGCGGCAGCCAACATAACGGAACTGGGCGGCGATGCGGCACGATTGGCAGTAGCGGGCGACAGCGCCGGCGCCAACCTGGCCGCCGCGCTTGCGCAGGCGTGCCGCGAAGGCGGTCCCCGGCTCGCCGCCCAGCTGCTGATCTATCCGGCCGTCGATGCAGCCGGGAGCTACCGCTCCGAGGTGGAGAATGCCAAATACCCGTCGCGGGCGGAAAATGCCGACGGCTATTTCTTGACGCTCGACACCATGCGCTGGTTCGCCGACCATTATTTGCGCGATGCTCGCGACGGACTCGATCCCCGCGCCTCGCCGTTGCGAGCAGCCAACCTGAGCGGCTTGCCGGCGGCCATCATCTGCACCGCCGAGTTCGATCCGTTGCGCGACGAGGGCGAGGCATACGCCAAGGCGCTGCAGCGGGCCGGTGTTCGGGTCGCCTATTATCGCGAACCGACGCTGATCCACGGCTTCTTCGGCATGGGGAACGCGTCTGCGGCCGCTGCC
>VAZU01000370.1 GCA_005884745.1 Alphaproteobacteria bacterium | reverse complement strand
CCCGGCGGAGGGCACCAAGGCCACGACCTGCACGCCGGGCCCGTGGCACATCGGGCGCATGATCCAGGCGGCCGATGCGTTTCCGGTCAACCTCGGCTTCTCCGGCAAGGGCAATGCGTCGCTGCCCGCCGCGCTCGAGGAGATGATCGAGGCGGGTGCCTGCTCGCTCAAGCTGCACGAGGACTGGGGTACGACGCCGGCCGCGATCGACTGCTGCCTGTCGGTGGCCGACCGCTACGATATCCAGGTGATGATCCACACCGACACGCTCAACGAATCCGGCTTCGTCGAGGACACGATCGCGGCGTTCAAGGGTCGCACGATCCACGCGTTTCACACCGAAGGCGCCGGCGGCGGGCACGCGCCCGACATCATCAAGGTGGCGGGGCTCGCCAACGTGCTGCCGTCCTCGACCAATCCGACCCGACCGTTCACCCGCAACACCATCGACGAGCATCTCGACATGCTGATGGTGTGTCATCACCTCGATCCTTCGATTGCCGAGGATCTGGCGTTCGCCGAGAGCCGCATCCGCAAGGAGACCATCGCGGCCGAGGATATTCTGCACGACCTCGGCGCGCTCTCGATGATCTCCTCCGACAGCCAGGCGATGGGCCGCATCGGCGAAGTCATCATCCGGACCTGGCAGACCGCCGACAAGATGAAGCGCCAGCGCGGGCGGCTGAAGGAAGAGAAGGGCGACAACGACAATGCGCGGGTGAAGCGCTACGTCGCCAAATATACCATCAATCCGGCGATCGCGCAGGGGGTCTCCAAGCACATCGGCTCGGTGGAAATCGGCAAGCTCGCCGATCTCGTGCTGTGGTCGCCGGCGTTCTTCGGCGTGAAGCCCGATCTCGTCATCAAGGGCGGATCGATCGCGGCGGCGCCGATGGGCGATCCCAACGCGTCGATCCCCACCCCGCAGCCGGTGCATTACCGGCCGATGTTCGGCGCGTACGGCAAGGCGCTCACCGCGAGCTCGCTCGTGTTCGTCTCGCAGGCGGCGCTCGATCGCAATATCGGCGAGAAGCTCGGGGTCGAGAAGCAGCTCGTCGCGGTCGAGAACACGCGCAGCATCGCCAAGAAGGATCTGGTGCACAATTCCGCGACGCCGGCCATCACCGTCGATCCCGAAACCTACGAGGTCACGGCCGACGGCGAGCTGTTGACCTGCGCGCCGGCCGACGTGCTGCCGATGGCGCAGCGGTACTTTTTGTTTTGAGTTGAAAACGGAATGGCGCGGTGTGAGCGGTAGATGCGGCGAGCGACAAAAATCCAGGCAGTGGGAAGTTTCGACGCAAGCGGCGCCGTCGATCGCGTCGTGCTCGACGCCGACGAACGCCATCGCCGCCGCATCGTGCTCACCGGCGAGCACGGCACGAAATTTCTGCTCGATCTCGACCGCGCGGTGGCGCTCAAAGACGGCGACGGCCTCGTGCTCGAGGACGGCTCGATCGTGGCCGTCGCCGGCAGGCCCGAGCCCTTGGTCGAGATCGAGGCCCAATCGCCGCTCGAACTCGTCCGCCTCGCCTGGCATCTC
>VAZU01000009.1 GCA_005884745.1 Alphaproteobacteria bacterium | reverse complement strand
AAACGACGCGAATGACCCCGAGCGGACATTGGTGTCACCGAAGCCTCTCAGTTCTATTGATCGGAAATGACGCGTCGGGCAAAATGCATCGCGGTTGTCGCTGCGTTGCCCATCCCTTGCTAACTGGCTTCCGCCTCCGGCATAACCTGCAGCAGCGGGTCAGGGCCGACCGAGATCTCCCCCATGAATGGCCGGTCGTGAGCGGCGATCAGCAACACGGACGCGGCCACCCCGGTTGCAAAGATCCCCATCGTGATGACGGCAGTTAGCTGGTCATCGCTGTGGACCATGGCGATCGCCAACAGGGCGCAGACCGCCTGCAGCAACAGGCATGACCATTTGACGAAATTGACTTGCGATCCGCTGATGATGATGCGCTGCCGACGCGCGTCGAATACGTTTTCGAGCGCGGTAGCGATCTCACGTTGCGCGATCTGTTGGCCTTGGCCGCTGGGCGCTAGAGCAAGGGTCAGCTCCAGCGCTTCCGCGAGGGGCCGCGGGGTCATCCTCAGGGTGGCGGTTCGCCGGGCCATCGTCGGCCATTCCTGCGTTGCGGCTTCTTCGATGTAGCGACGAACCAGGCCGCGCAAGCGCGCTTCGGGTTCGCCCGGAAAGCTGGCGGCGAGGACCACGACGGCTCTCAGCGCGCTGGCCTCGCGATTGACGGTCGCGCTGGCCCGATCGTTATCGCTCCAGACCTGGGCAGCAGTGAACGCGACGAAAAGACCGAACATTATACCCAGCGGCGGCAGCATGCCCGGGGAGACCGCCTTGAACGAACGCGCCCGCTTGCCCGCGGCGAGGACGATGACGGTTGCATAGATCATCCCCGAGACGAGGTACGTAAAGCCGAAGATTACCAATGCCATCCATAGAACTGGGAGATTGTGCAGCCAGTCGTTCATGTTCGGGTCCCTTGCCGGTATTCACAGGTTTCAGCGGCCATAGCCGTCCGTCGTCATCGAGATCATCTCGAAAGCGGGAGCGACGCTCATGACCTCGAAGCGATGGGAAAACCCGCCTCGGCATGCGGGCCGGAGGTATTGGGCCACATGGCGGGGACCCGTCCTTTTTAATAATTTGTCTTCGCTGCGGTTGGATAATAATGCATACTTTTAAACGGTAGCGCAGAAGCGACTTAGGGGAGCGTATCATGTCTCATTTCGCCACAGCTTTATTTGCCGGCATTATCGCCACGGCCCTTATCGGCGGTCCTGCATTCATGCCGATGCCCGCCGAGGCTGCGAAGATGTCCAAGGCTGACAAGATTGCCCTGAAAGAGGCCACTGTCGCATGCAAGGCGGAAGCGAGGGGCAAGAAGGTCAGGTGGATCGCGGGACGAAAATTCGTCAACACTTGCGTCGCAAAGGCTCTCAAAGGTCATCCCAACATAGACATCAGTCAATTGCGCAGAGAGCACCGGAATTTGAACGGCCTCCGGGGGATTACGCCCGCGGAATGGGGATGTCCGGACTCTTGTTGAACGCGCGGATTCAGGTGCTTGGCCTGTCGTTTCCGGCGGGTGCGCCGCCATCCGGTCCGCAGCTGACGCCGCGCCAACCTCTACATAGCGAGTCCGCTGTGCCGACGTTCGCAGTCTCGCGCTGTCTGACCACCGGGCAAATGACCGCCGTTGGGCACTTATGCGACCTTCCCCGACGGCGGACGAAAGGCCGGTATCAGCCCGAAACCGGATAGCGCAGAGCTTCGATCGATGCTTGTTTATGAGTTCACGCCCTAGCTCCGACCGTCGACTACCGAAGGCGAATGCAAATCGTGCGACCGGCAATTATGCCTCCGACAGTTCGGCGCGGCCCAACCTAATCCGAGCGCCTCACCCCTCGGCCCGCTCCGCCTCGACGCCTTCTCGCATGAGCATGGCCGCGGCGGCGGCCTGCTCGGCCGCCCGCTTCGAGCGGCCGACCCCTTCCGCCGGCCGGCAATCGGCGATTTCGACCGCCACCCGGAACTCGGGATCGTGATCGGGTCCCGAGCGCTCGAGCTCGCGGTAGAGCGGCGCCGGCATGCCGCGGGCCTGGGCCCATTCCTGCAGCATGGTCTTGGCGTCGCGCAGCGGCTGCGTCGGCTTGAGCATGCGCTCTTGCCAGAAGCGCTCGACCAGGCCCGCGGACGACGCATAGCCGCCGTCGATGAACACCGCCCCGATCAGCGCCTCGCAGATGTCGGCCAGGATCGCGATGCGCCGGCGGCCGCCGGCGTTGACCTCGGACGCGCCGAGCTTCATGGCCGGCCCGAGCTCCATCGTCCTCGCGACGTCGGCGCAGGTCTCCTTGCGCACCAGGTCGGCGAGGCGCCGCGACAGCTCCCCCTCCTCGGCATCCGGGAAGGCGCGAAACAACATGTCGGAGATGACGAGCCCGAGCACGTGATCGCCGAGGAACTCGAGCCGCTGGTAGCTGCCGGCGCGGTTCTTGGCTCCGGCCAGGGCCGAGATATGGGTCAGCGCACGGTCGAGCAGCGCCGGATTGCCGAAGGAATAACCGATCCTCAGCTCGAGTTCTTTCTGGGCCTTCGACTTGCGGCTCATCGAACCGTCGAGAGCAGCCGATCCCAGCGCACCGCCCAGGGCCAGCGCCAGATCTGCCAGGCACGCGCGCCGTCGCCGATCGAGAAGAAGATGATCTCGGCCCGCCCGACGAGGTTCTCGAAGGGAACGTAGCCGACCTGGGACAGCACCCGGCTGTCGGTCGAATTGTCGCGATTGTCCCCCATCATGAAATAATGGCCGGGCGGCACGGTATAGACCGGGGTGTCGTCGTAGACGCCGTTCTCGACCCGGTCGAGCGTGGTGTAGCTCACCCCGTTCGGCAGCGTTTCGCGCCACCGCTTGACCCGAACCGGGCGTCCGGGATCCTCGGTATCGACATAATCCTCGATCCGCTGACGCTTGACCGGCTCGCCGTTGATGTGGAGCAGGCCGCCGATCATCTGGATGCGGTCCCCGGGGAAGCCGATGACGCGCTTGATGTAGTCGACCGAATCGTCCTTCGGCAGCCGGAACACCACGACGTCGCCGCGTTGGGGTTCCCGCGCCAGGATGCGGCCGGAGAACAGCGGCGGCGAGAACGGCAGCGAGTAATGGCTGTAGCCGTAGGAATATTTCGAGACGAACAGGTAGTCCCCGACGAGCAGCGTCGCTTCCATCGAGCCCGAGGGAATATTGAAGGGCTGGAACAGGAACGTCCGGATGACGACGGCGATGATCAGCGCGTGAAAGATGACCCGAATGGTCTCGGCAAAACCGCCTTCCTTGCGCTTGGGCTCGCTCGACACGCTCATTTGCCCTCTCATGCCACGATCAGCCACTGGGGTTTTCCATTGGTTCGATGCGCCGCGCCCGCTTCGCCGGGCGAGTGCGGCCCCATCCGCGATCCGGAAGGGGCATTCGTCATCCGGTGGGGAGGATCGCAACTGCTGGCCGCCGCCCTTGTAGCGGCTCGGAACCGGAGGCGCAACGAACGCCGCGGCGCCCCTGCCCTGCTGTCGCAATTGTGATTTTCGGCCGCATATCGTCGGTCGCCGCGCTCCGGCAAGTGCTCCTGCGAGACCAGGAGCCCAGGCACGGCTCGGCTCGCCGATGGAATGCTCAAAGCGCAAATAGGCGCGATTGCGACCCGGTCAAGCGGGGCCCTTTCTCGCACGGGAAGGCCGCCGGAAACGGCAAACCGGGGCGCCGCCGGATCCGGGAACGCGACCGCGCCCGAACCAGGCAACAAGAAGCCCCGCCGAAGCGGGGCCCAAGTCAGGGAGGAAACGCCCCAAGAGGGGCAAATAAAGATTACCTGAGTCGCGCGATCGGCGCGAAGTTTTCCTTGCCGGTTCCGGTCGCAGGCTTGTGGACAGAGGGGACAAGCCCGATCCGATCGGGCGGCTTCTTTGCGCTGCTCTGTCGCTTACGATTCTCGGTCCGCTACGTCTCTGCCACGCGCGCGGGAACGGCGGAAATGACGACGAAGGCCTGCGCGAGCGGCCATTCGTCGGTGATGGTGACGTCGATGCGAGCCTCGGTTCCGTGCGGGGTGATCGCCTGGAGCCGCTCGAGCGCGCCGCCGGTCAGCTGCATGGTCGGACGGCCCGAGGCGAGATTGACGACACCCATGTCGCGCCAGAACACGCCCTTGCGCACGCCCGTCCCGAGTGCCTTGGCGCAGGCCTCCTTGGCGGCGAATCGCTTGGCATAAGTGGCGCCCTGGTTCGCTCGCCTTTGCGCGCGCGCCCGCTCGGTCGGCGTGAACACCCGGCTCAGGAACCGCTCGCCATGCCGGCCGATCACCTGCTCGACGCGGCGAATGTCGACCATGTCGGACCCGATCCCGAGGATCATGAGACGGCGTTGCCGCGGCCGCGCTCCATCGCCGCCCGCATGGTCCGAATGCTCTGCGCGAGGCCGACGAAGACCGCTTCGCCGACGAGAAAATGACCGATGTTCAGCTCCACGATCTCCGGGAGCTTCGCGATATGTTCCGCGGTCTGGTAATCGAGGCCGTGTCCGGCGTGGACCTCGAGGCCGAGCCGGCGGGCGAGGCGCGCCCCTTCCGCGATGCGCTGCCATTCGGCTGCCGCCCGGCGCTGGTCGGCGGCGGCAACTGCCTCGCACCAGGATCCGGTGTGGATCTCGATCGCCGGGGCACCCATGCGAGCTGCGGTCGTGATCTGCGCCGGCTCGGCGGCGATGAACAGCGCGACCATTACCCCGGCCTTCTTGAGTTCGGAAACGACCGGCTCGAGCGTGTTGTATTGGGCAGCGGCATCGAGACCGCCCTCGGTCGTGCGTTCCTCCCTCCGCTCGGGGACGAGGCACGCCGCATGCGGACGCGTTTTGAGCGCGATGGCGAGCATCTCCTGCGTCGCAGCCATTTCGAGATTGAGCGGTTTTGGGATCTCGGCTTTCAGCCGCGCGATATCCTCGTCGCGAATATGGCGGCGATCCTCCCGCAAATGCGCGGTGATGCCGTCGGCTCCGGCTTCAATCGCGGCCCGGGCCGCCTGGACCGGATCGGGGCGGGCTCCGCCACGCGCGTTCCGGAGCGTCGCGACGTGATCGATATTGACCCCGAGGCGCAGATGAAGAACTTCCGGCAAATGATTGTTCCCGAACATTGTTGGGCCGGAACGATGTTCGCGGTCCCGCGAGGCTTCATAGCGGGCGAAGGCCGGTTTGACGAGGGCACGACGCCCAGATCCACCGATTGGGCCGAGCCGAATCGCCTGGGGACCCTACCCGTTCACGCGTTCGGCCTGCGCGACCACGTCCTTGGCGCGCAGCTGCCCGATGATGGCGGTCAGGTGCTTGAGGTCGTAGACCTCGAGGTCGATCAGCAGCTCGGTAAAATCCGGCGAGCGACGGGTCATCCGGATATTGTCGATATTGCCGTCGTGCTCGGCGATGACCTGCGCGATCTGGGCGAGCGTGCCCGGCTCGTTCACCGAATGGACGGCGATGCGCGCGGGAAACCGGTACGGGCTTTGATCCTCGATGTCCCAGCGCACGTCGAGCCAGCGTTCCGGGACATCCTCGAAATCCTTCAGCGCCTGCGACTGAATGGGATAGATCGTGATTCCTTCTCCCGGGGTCAGGATGCCGACGATACGATCTCCAGGCACGGCTCCGCCCTCCGGCGCGAAGCGCACCGGGAGCTCGCCGGTGATGCCGCGGATCGGGATGGCCGTGGCTTCCGCCGGGCCGGCGGGCACCTTGAATTTCACGGCCTTGGCCTTCTTGAGCCCGAACCAGCCGCTTTCCTTCGGCGGCGGGATCGGCGCGGCGCGTTCCTCCTTGTAGTCGGGGTACATCGCCCGGGCGACGTCCGAGGCCTTCATCTCCCCGCGCCCGACCGCCGCCATGACATCATCGATCGAGGCGCGGGCGAGCCGCGGCAATGCTCCCTGGAGTTTCTCGTCGCTGTATTCCTTCTTGGCGCGGACAAACAGCCGCTCGACGATGCGACGTCCGAGCCCGGCATATTGCTTGCGCACCGCGGCCCGCGTCGCGCGCCGGATGGCCGCTCGCGCCTTGCCGGTGACGACGATCGATTCCCATGCCGCCGGCGGCGCGAGCTGCGCCCGCGAAGTCAGGATCTCGACCTCGTCGCCGTTGGCGAGCTCGGAGACCAACGGCGCGATCTTGCCGTTGATCTTGCAGCCGATCGCGTTGTTCCCGACGTCGGTATGAACCGCATAGGCGAAATCGATCGGCGTCGCTTTGGGCGGCAATGCGATCAGCTTGCCCTTCGGAGAGAAGCAGAACACCTGGTCGTGGAACAATTCGAGCTTGGTGTGCTCGAGGAACTCTTCCGGATTGGAGCCTTCGGCAAGCAGCTCGATCGTGCGCCGCAGCCAGGCATACGCATTGGACTCGCGCGAGAGCAGTTCGGTCGGCGAACCACGCGCATCCTTGTAGAGGGCATGCGCGGCGATGCCGTATTCGGCGATCTCGTGCATCTGTCGAGTACGGATCTGCAGCTCGACGCGCTGGCGGCCCGGCCCGATCACGGTGGTGTGGATCGAGCGATAATCGTTCTGCTTCGCGGTCGAGATGTAATCCTTGAAACGGCCGGGCACCACCGGCCAGGTGGTGTGCACGATGCCGAGCGCGCGATAGCATTCCTGCACGTCGCCGACCATGACGCGGAAGCCGAAAATGTCGGAGAGCTGCTCGAAGCCGACGGATTTGCGCTCCATCTTGCGCCAGATCGAGTACGGCCGCTTCTGGCGGCCGTCGACCTCCGCCTGGATGCCGCTGTCGGCGAACTTGCTGGTGAGCTGCTGCTCGATGTCGGAAATCAGGTCCCGATTGCGCTCGGCAAGCGCCTGCAGCCGCGCCAAGACCACGCTGTAGGCGTCGGGATTGAGCTCGCGGAACGCCAGGTCCTCCAGCTCCTCCCGCATCCCGTGCATGCCCATCCGGGCGGCGAGCGGCGCATAGATGTCGAGCGTTTCCTCCGCGATGCGCCGCCGCGCCTCCGGCGGCACGAAGTCGAGGGTGCGCATGTTGTGCAGCCGGTCCGCCAGTTTGACCAAGAGGACCCGCACGTCGTCGGCGATGGCGAGCAGCAGCTTGCGCAGGTTTTCCGCCTGGGCCGCTTGCTTCGAGACCAGGTCGAGCTTCTTGAGCTTGGTCAGGCCGTCGACCAGCCTGCCGATATCCGGCCCGAACAGTTGATCGATCTCGGCACGGGTGACCGGCGTGTCCTCGATCGTGTCGTGCAACAGGGCCGCGGCGATGGTGGCATCGTCGAGCTTGAGGTCGGTGAGAATTGCCGCGACTTCCAGCGGATGGGAGAAATAGGGGTCGCCCGAGGCTCGCTTTTGCGAGCCATGCGCCTTCATCGCATAGACGTAGGCCCGATTGAGCAACGCCTCGTCGGTGTTGCGATTGTACCGACGCACGCGCTCGATCAGGTCATATTGCCGCATGATCGGCGGCTTGCGGGATTTGCCCTTGATTTCAGTTAGTTCGGGTTGGCTTTTGACAGCGCGCGTCAAGACGGCAGCAGAAAACGGCTCATGCTGCATCCGCGACGGATCGGTACGCGACCGGGCCATGGCTTAACCCCGGCGAGCCGCATTGGGGCCGCTCCAGTAAGCTCGCCCCGACGATATCACGCCTGGTCGGCCGTTTCGCAAGCAATTCGCGGGAATGCTTGGCAAAACACCAACGGGCTGGTGATTCGAGGGCCAGCCGTCATCCTGAAGGTGCGAGGGCCGCAGGCCCGAGCCTCGAAGGACGGCGCTCGCGCCTCACCATGACAGCGCGGCCCTCGAAGGACGGCTGGCTCACCATGAAGGGTGGAGTTTCGCGGACGGCCGGCGCTCGAAGGGCGGGCCGCGGTTCACTCCTCTTCCTCGATCTCGGGCTGCTCGGGCTCCTGCTCGGGAGGGGTCAGGCCTTCCAAGCCCTTGAGCAGCTCTTCCTCCGTCATGCGGTCCGCCGCAACCTCGGTGTCATCGGCATCGACCCTCTCGCCGGAACCGCCGATGAGCGGCACCGTCTCGGACTCCGGCTCGTCCACCTCGACGTACTTCTGGAGCGAGTGGATGAGGTCTTCCTTGAGATCGCCGGGGGAGATCGTCTCGTCGGCGATTTCGCGCAAGGCCACGACCGGGTTCTTGTCGTTGTCGCGATCCACGGTGATCTGCGCGCCCGAGGAGATCATGCGCCCCCGATGGCTCGCCAGCAGCACCAGGTCGAAACGGTTCTCGACCTTGTCGATACAATCTTCCACGGTGACACGGGCCATGGCCTCGTCACTCCTCTGGCGTCAAGTCTTTGGAAATCCTGCCGTTAGCTAGCCCTGGCGAGGGCAAAGCGCAAGGGCGAAATTTGTCTTGGCGCCAAGCCCCGCCTCTGTTAGGCAACCGACGGGAAGCCGTGCCGATCGGGCCGCCGTTTTTCCCGGACCGGGCACGAGGGTTGCGCTCGCCCGGCTTTGCAATTGACGCAAGGCTGCGATCGCTCCCGAAGACCGACTGCCATTGATCCGCCGGTCGCCCTCGGCGGGACGCAAACCGAATTGGTTTTGATCACGAGAGAACCCGCATGTCCCCTCCGCAAGAGAAGATCGCGTTGTTCATCGACGGCGCCAATCTCTACGCCACCGCCAAGACGCTGGGCTTCGACATCGACTACAAGCGGCTGCTGCGCGAATTCCAGTCACGCGGATATCTGCTGCGCGCGTTCTATTACACCGCAGTGATCGAGGACCAGGAATATTCCTCGATTCGCCCGCTGATCGACTGGCTCGACTACAACGGCTACACCGTCGTGACCAAGGCGACCAAGGAGTTCATCGACCAGACCGGCCGGCGCAAGGTCAAGGGCAACATGGATATCGAGCTCGCCGTGGACGCCATGGAGATCGCCGGGGCGATCGACCACATGGTGCTGTTCTCCGGCGACGGCGACTTCCGGTCCCTGGTCGAAGCGGTGCAGCGCCGCGGCGTGCGGGTCACCGTGGTTTCCACCGTGACCACCCAGCCGCCGATGGTTGCCGACGAGCTGCGCCGGCAGGCGGATATATTCGTGGACATCGTCGAGCTGCAGCCGAAGATCGGCCGCGATCCCGCCGAACGCGCTGCCCGGGAGGCCCGCGAGCCCCGGCACACGCCGCAATTCCTGCAACGTTCGCCGGCCCCGCAACGCGTCGGCGACGACGACGACTTCGAGGAAGATTGACAAACGCGATCGTGTCGGGCGCGCCCGCGGAACCCGACCACGACTGTCCCCGCTGTCCTCGGCTGGTCGAATTCCGCACGCGCTGGCGCAAGCTCGAGCCGAAATGGTTCAACGGGCCGGTGCCGTCATTCGGTCCGCGCGAGGCACGTCTGCTCGTGGCCGGACTGGCGCCGGGCCTGCGGGGCGCCAACCGCACCGGCCGGCCCTTTACCGGCGATTACGCCGGCGACCTGCTCTACGAGACCCTGCAACGCTATGGCTTCGCCGCCGGGCGCTACGAAGCGCGAGCCGATGACGGCCTGGTCCTGCTCGATTGCCGCCGAGCCGCCTGGAAATTGCCAACTGCCGGGAATTCCTGAGGAACACCATAGCCGAAATGGTGCAGTTGCGCGCGATCCTGGCGCTGGGTCGGATCGCGCACGACAGCGTGCTTGCCTCGCTCGGCGTGCGGGGCTCGGCCGCGGGCTTCGGACACGGCCGGATCCACCCGATCGGCGATCTGAGGCTTTATGACAGCTTCCATTGCTCGCGACTGAACACCAACACGGGCAAGCTCACCCCGGAGATGTTCGGCGCGGTGTTCGCCGAGATCCGCGCTCAACTCGACGAGCCAGCCTGAATCCAGGCGATCACCTCCTCGGCGCTGCGGTCGGGAGGAAATACCGGATAAAATACGTGGACGATGGTGCCATCGTCCACCACCAGGACCAGGCGTTTGAGCAACGTCATGCCATCGAGCTGGAAGCTGGGCAGTCGCAGGGCGCGTTGCAATCCCAGCCCGGCGTCGGAAAGCAGCGGAAACGGCAAGTGCAGCCGCTCGACGGCTTCGCGCTGGTATTCGCTATCCTGTGTCGAAAGCCCGAAGACCCGCGCCACGCCCAGCGCCTCGAGTTCCCGGAGATGATCGCGGAAGCCGCAGCTCTGGGGCGTGCAGCCGCGCGCGCCCGGGATTGCGTCCCAGCCGTCCGGCAGCGGAACGCCCGGCCGGCCGGTGCGCGGATAGACGTAAACCACGGTCCGGCCGGGCAATCGCGAAAGATTGACCGAGCCGCCGTCGGTCGCCGCAAGCGCCAGATCCGGCGCCCGCATGCCGGCGAGGTGCCGGGCGCCGCCGTCATCGCGCGGCACCGGCAGATCCGGTGGAAGGTTCAGCGGATCGTGGAGGCTCATCTAAGAACCGCTTGCCGCCCCGCCATCTCGAGCACGCGGCGGGACATCAATTGCGCTGACCCAGCGCGGAGCAAGGCAGCCAGCGCCCCTGCCCTTCATCGGAAACGCAATCGTAGCTGGATATCCACCATCCCGGCCTGGCTTCGTACATGTAGAGCGGCTCCGCCACCCGCGGCGCGCCCGGTACGTACCCGGGCGGCGGAGCAACAACTCGAGCCGGTGCCAGGCGATCATGGTGTCCGCGATGCTTCGTGGCCGCGAGCGCCGCGCTCATGGCGAGCGTCGGCAGCGCCGAAATCGCCATCACCACAAGCCTCGATCTCATGCTGCAACTCCACCATCTTGCGGCGAGGCGCGCACCCGGAGCGTGACCCGTCCGCGAGCGGCATTGTGCGATTGCGAGTATTGCGGCAATTTACTTGCGGGGAAAGCGGTCGCAGTCAAGTCACGAAGGTGGGACCCACTCCCGGGTAGCGCGGCGGGAGACGAGCGGCATTCTGCCCTGCTCCAAGCACCGGTCGGAGGGCCGCGTCGTTTTTCCGAAGATGGGCCCCGCGTACCTTCGCTCGGCTAGCCCGGCTCGGAGTCCACGAGATTCAACAGATAGTCTCCGTAGCCGCTCTTGTTCATGGACCGGGCCAACTCGAGCAGTTGCGAGCGGCTGATGAACCCCATGCGATAGGCGATTTCCTCCGGGCAAGCGATCTTCATGCCCTGGCGTTGCTCCAGCGTCTGCACGAAGCTGGCGGCATCGATCAAGGATTCGAATGTCCCGGTATCGAGCCAGGCAAACCCTCGGCCCATCTTTTCCACGTGCAGGGCGCCAGCAGCGAGATA
>VAZU01000367.1:2677-3135 GCA_005884745.1 Alphaproteobacteria bacterium | reverse complement strand
ATCGCCTATGTCGAAGTCTAACAAACCGATTGGAGATTGACATGACCGACAAACCCATTCGCCGCATTGGCATCATCGGAACCGGCGTGATCGGCGCGAGCTGGAGCTCGCTGTTCCTCGCCAAGGGACTGCAGGTCGTCGCGACTGACGTCGCGCCGAACGCGGAAACCGCGCTGCGGAAGTTCGTGGAGAAGGCCTGGCCGGCGCTCGAGAGATTGGGCCTTTCGCCCGGGGCGTCCCAGTCGAACCTGAAGTTCACCCCCGCGCTCGCGCAAACGGTCGCCGGCGTCGACCTCGTGCAGGAGAACGGGCCCGAGCGGATCGATTTCAAGAAGAAGCTCTACGGGCAGCTCGACGAACTGCTGCCGCCCGACGTGATCATCGCGTCAAGCTCGTCGGGTCTCACCATGAGCGAGATCCAATCCGGCGCCGCGTCCCATCCGGAGCGCTGCGTCATC
>VAZU01000367.1:0-2622 GCA_005884745.1 Alphaproteobacteria bacterium | reverse complement strand
TCCAACGCGCAGCGGAATTTTATACGTCCATTGGGCAGCGGACCGTGCGGCTCAACAAGGAAGTGCCGGGCCACGTCGCCAACCGCCTGCAGGCCGCGCTGGGGCGGGAGGTCTATCACCTCGTCGCCGACGGCATCGTGAGCGCCGCCGACGTCGACACCGCCCTGTGCTGGGGTCCGGGCCTGCGCTGGGGCATCATGGGCAATATGATGATCAACCACCTCGGTGGTGGGCCCGGCGGCATCGAGCACTTCTTCCAACAATTCACCGGCCCGATGACCGCCTGGTGGAAGGTCCTCGGCTCGCCGGTGCTGACGCCGGAGGTGCAAAAGAAGCTCATCGACAGTGTCCATGCCGAGGTCGGATCGCGCACCATCGAGGAGCTGGAGGCGGAGCGGGACGAGATTTTGCTCGGTCTCCTCGAGCTGCGCACCAGGCGTCCGGAGTCGGCCGCGTTGCGGCCGGTCGCGGCGGCTGAGTAGCGAGGGTTATGTCGCGGACCCCCGGCTCTCTCAGAACGGTGCTCGTGCCGCGAGGCTCGAGCAAACCCGAGTGGCTGGCGCGTTGAGAGCACTGTTCCCGAAAGGGAGTTGCTGAAGCCATCATGACAAAGAGCACGAACGAGGTGATCCATGAGCGCAATGTTGGCCGAGACCCGGCCTGACGAGGCGACCGCCGTCGTCGAGGCGCCTCGCCGGGAGCGCAAGCGCGTCGTCATCATTGGCGGCGGCTTTGCCGGGATCGCGGCGGCGCACGCGCTGCGGCACGCCGATGCCGAGGTCGTGCTGATCGACCGCCGCAACCACCACATATTTCAGCCGCTGCTCTACCAAGTGGCGACGGCGGTCCTCTCTCCCGCCGAGATTGCCGCGCCGATCCGTCAGCTCGAGGTGAAGCAGCCGAACCTCAGTGTAGTCCTGGCGGAGGTCACCGGCGTCGACGTTGCTTCCCGCACGATCGAGGCGTCCTCGCCGGGCGTGGGCGTCCGCAAGATCGCGTTCGATTATCTGGTGGTCGCGACCGGCATGCGGCCGAGCTACTTCGGGCACGACGAATTCGCGCGATATGCGCCGGGGCTCAAGAACCTCAGCGACGCCGAGACGATCCGAGCCAAAATCCTGGGCGCGTTCGAACTGGCCGCAACGACCGAGGACGAGAGCGAACGCGCGCGACAGATGACGTTCGTGCTGGTCGGCGCAGGTCCAACGGGCGTGGAGCTCGCGGCGTCCTTGGCGCACATGGTGAAGGTCACGTTGCGGGGCAACTTCCGCCGGATCGATCCGTCGAAGAGCGCCATTATTCTGCTCGACGCAGGCAACCGGGTCCTGCCGACTTTTGCCGAGCCGCTGTCCCGCAGGGTGACCCGGCGGCTGACGAAGCTCGGCGTGAAGGTCATGACCGGAGTCAAGGTCGAGACCGTCGACGACAAGGGCGTGATCGCCGGCGGAAGCAGGATCCCGAGCGCCACGGTGCTGTGGACCGCGGGGGTCGCGGCGTCGCCGATTCCAAAGTTGCTCGGCACCAAAATCGACCGCGCAGGGCGGGCGCTCGTTGACCCGTTCCTGAAGGTCGTGGACGCGCCCGGGGTGTTCGTCGTCGGCGACGCGGCGTCGGTCATGCAAAACGAACATCCGGTGCCCGGCGTGGCGCAGGCGGCGATTCAGGAAGGGCGGTACGTCGGGCGGCTGATCGCGAAAGAGCTGATGGGGCGCAAGGTCAAACGCCCGTTCCGCTATTTCGACAAGGGCAACATGGCCGTCGTCGGCAAGAATTACGCGGTGCTGGAGCGGGGCTGGCTGCGCACAAGCGGCTTCCTGACGTGGCTGGTGTGGGCGTTCGTTCATATCCTCTCCCTGCCGCAGCTGCAGAACCGCCTGCGCGTGCAGCATCAGTGGGTTTGGTCGTATTTCACCGGCCAGCGCAGCTCACGCCTGATCCCGGAGCCGCCGCGAACGCCGGGCGCGGACACGAGATAATCCCGGCGTTATCGCGGCATCGACCAATCAAATGTCATCGCCCGCAAAAGCGGACGATCCACTAAACGTTGCCCTTTGCGACTTATCTGCGACGGTGGCGGATAGCGGATACTGGATGCCCCGCTTTCGCGGCGCATGGCGAGTAGTGTCTAAAGTCGCCGGGACGATCGCGCACGCTTTGTTTTATTGATCGCGTCGCTGCTTATGAAAAATTTGTCGCGATTTGCCATCATTCACTCACGCTTTCGGCAGACGCGACGTATCTAATCGGGGAGGCGCAAGACCGGATGCGCATGCGCTTCTCGTCCGACGGGACTCGCACTTCACGGTGGAACCCGGGTGAAAAAGGCCTCCCGATGCGAAGCGTCAGATACAATCGAATACCGAGGCTGCTGCCCTTGGCGGCGACCCTGCTTCTTGGCGGCTGCAACTGGGGCGTTCTCGACCCTCAGGGGCCGATTGGCGAGGCCGAACGCTCGCTTATCCTCGAATCGACCCTCTTGATGCTGATCATCGTGGTCCCGGTGATCGTGCTGGTGGGCGCATTTGCCTGGCGATATCGGGCCTCGAACACCAAGGCCAAGTACACGCCGGAGTGGGATCGCTCGACCGCGGTCGCCGCCGTGATGGTGCTTGCTCCGGTGGC
>VAZU01000366.1 GCA_005884745.1 Alphaproteobacteria bacterium | reverse complement strand
CACGTAGCCGGCCGCCATCTCCCAGGGCTCCAGCGAATAATTGCGATCCATGCGCACCTCGCCGCGCACCAGCTTGGCCCGGCAGGTGCAGCACATGCCGCCCCGGCAGGAATACGGCATCTCCAGCCCCTGCCGCAGTCCCGCCTCGACGATGGTTTCGCCGGGAAACAGCGGCACGACGTGATCGAGCCCGTTGAGCCGGATCTCGATCGTCGCCTCCGCCGCCACCCCGGCCACGGTTCTGCGCTCGGCGCGGTTCGGAGCAGATGCGGGCGTCCCGTCGACGGTGAAATGCTCGACGTGAATGCGCTCAGGTAGAACGCCGAGCCGCAACAATGCCGACCGGCTC
The DNA here is from genome assembly GCA_005884745.1 of Alphaproteobacteria bacterium. Classification (GTDB taxonomy): domain Bacteria; phylum Pseudomonadota; class Alphaproteobacteria; order Rhizobiales; family Xanthobacteraceae; genus AP-16. Next base: position 1,860 of record VAZU01000366.1, on the reverse strand, counting down.
GCCTCGATCAGATCGCCGGGTCCGCACAGGAACGCATGGTCGACGCGATCTGCCGGAAGTGCGGCCTTGAGCACCGCCTCGATCTTTCCGGCGTCGATCCTGCCGTTGAAGAGCTCGAGTTCCTGCCGTTCGCGCGAGAGCACGTGATGCACGCTCAGGCGCGCGAGGAACCGGTCCTTCAACGCTTCGAGCTCCCGCTTGAAGATGATGCTTTGCGCCGTGCGATTGCCGTAGAGCAGCGCGATCCGGCTCGCGGGCTCGCGCGCAAGCACGCTGCGGAGGATCGACATGACCGGCGTGATGCCGGAGCCCGCCGCGATCGCCAGATAATTGCGGGAAGCGCCCGGATCCGGCCGGATCCCGAACCGGCCTTGCGGCGTCATCACGTCGATCGTATCGCCGACCTTGGCTGTTTCGTTGATCCAATTGGAGAACAGGCCGCCTTCCTGTTGCTTGACCACGACGCGCAGATCGTCATCGTCCGGACCGGTGCAGATCGAGTAGGAGCGCCGGGTCTCGACGCCGCCCAGCACGGTGCGCAGCGTGAGATGCTGGCCGGGATCGAAACGGTACGCCTCCGCAAGCCCGGTGGGCACCGCGAACGCGATCGAGACCGCCTCGGCAGTCTCGCGGTGCAGGTCGCGGATCTTCAGCCGATGGAAAGCGACCGACATCGCCTAGATGCACTTGAAATAGTCGAACGGCTCGGCGCAGGCGGTGCAGCGATAGAGCGCCTTGCACGGCGTCGAGCCGAACTCGGAAATCCGCGAGGTCTCTTGCGAGCCGCACTGGGGGCAGGTCACGCGCTCTTGCCCGAACAAGGCGCGCCGCCCGGCCTTGCCGTTCGGCGGCGCGATGCCGAAGCGCTCGAGCTTGGCCTTGCCTTCCTCGGTGATCCAGTCGGTGGTCCAGGCCGGGGACAGCACGCGCGTCACTTTCGGCGCGCGAAAGCCGGCTTGTTCCAGCGCCAGCCCGACCTCGATCGCGATCATGTCCATCGCCGGGCAGCCGGAATAGGTCGGCGTGATGAACACTTCGACCGCGCCGTCTTCGACCCGCACGTCGCGCAGCACGCCGAGATCCACGATGGTCAGCACCGGGATTTCCGGATCGACCACCGCGGCAGCCGCAGCCCATGCGCGCGAGCGCAGGTCGGAAGCGCTGAAGGCGCGCGTCATCGTCGGCACGGGATCACCATCTCGCGCCCGGATAGGCGCGTTGCAGGAACTGCAGCTCGGCCAGGATGTGGCCAAGGTGCTCGCTGTGGCGTCCGGCGCGGCCGCCGGACTGCATCCAATCACCGGCGGGAAGCTGCAGGTTCGCCTCGGCGAGAATCGGGGCGAGCGTGCGCTCCCATCGCGGGCGGACGCCGGCGCGATCGACGGCGACGCCGGCTTCGATCAGCGCCCGCTCGATGTCGTCGGTCTCGAACATCTCTCCCGTGTACGGCCACAGATCATCGAGCGCCTGCTGGGCGCGGCGATGGCTCTCCTCGGTGCCGTCGCCAAGCCGGATGGTCCACTCGCCGGCGTGGCGAACGTGATAGGCGAGCTCCTTTGCGCTCTTGGCGGCGATGGCTGCGAGCGTTGCGTCCTTCGAGCTCGTCAGCGCCTCGAAATAGGGATGCGCGCAGGCCGCATAGAGCAGCTGGCGCAGGATCGTAACGGCGAAATCGCCGTTGGGCTGCTCGACCAGGAGCACGTTGCGGTATTCGCCCGCATCGCGCCGATAGGCGAGCGTATCTTCGTCCCGCTCCCTGGCCTCCAGCTGACCGGCATAGGCGTAGAGCGATCGCGCCTGGCCGATCAGATCAAGCGCCATATTGCCGAGCGCCAGATCCTCCTCGAGCACGGGCGCATG
>VAZU01000057.1 GCA_005884745.1 Alphaproteobacteria bacterium | reverse complement strand
GAGGCAGCGCTCGGCTTCGGCGAGCGCCAGCTGCGGGTCGAAGCCGAGCTCGACCTCGGCCCTTATGTCGCGCAACGCCACGACCTTGTCGCGCAGCGGCACCCGGTAGCGCCGGTCGAGCGAGATGTCGTTGTCGTAGCTCCACTCGTGGATGCCCATCTTCTGGCTGGTCAAATTGACCATCGGCGGCGGGCGGTCCGCGATGTCCTCGCCGCTGCAGAGCTTGTGGATGGAGATCGCCGCGTCGTGCCCGTGCGCGACCGCCCAGATGATGTTCTTCGGCCCGAACGCGGCATCGCCGCCGAAGAACACGCCGGACCGGGTCGACTGCATCGTCTTGGGGTCGACCTTCGGCATGCCGCCCCGATCGAACTCGAGACCGATGTCGCGCTCGACCCACGGGAACGCGTTCTCCTGGCCGACCGCGACCAGCACGTCGTCGCAGGGGAAATGCTCGTCCGGCTCTCCGGTCGGCACCAGATTGCGCCGGCCGTCCGCGTCGCGCTCGGCCCGGACCTTCTCGAACAGGACGCCGGTCAGACGGCCGCTCTCGCGGGTGAACGCCTTGGGCACCAGGTAATTGAGGATCGGGATGCCCTCGTGCATGGCGTCCTCCTTCTCCCAGGGGGACGCCTTCATCTCGTCGAAGCCGGAGCGGACCACGACCTTGACGTCTTCGCCGCCGAGCCGCCGCGAGGAGCGGCAGCAGTCCATCGCGGTGTTGCCGCCCCCGAGCACGATCACGCGCTTGCCGATCTTGTGGATATGGCCGAACGAGACGCTGGAGAGCCAGTCGATGCCGATGTGGATGTTCGTCGCCGCTTCCTTGCGGCCGGGAATGTCGAGGTCGCGGCCGCGCGGGGCGCCGCAGCCGACGAAGACCGCGTCATAACCCTCCCCGAGCAGCGTCTCGAGGCTGTCGATGCGGCGGCCGCCGCGGAACTCCATCCCGAGATCGAGGATGTAGCCGACCTCCTCGTCGATCACGGAGTCCGGCAGGCGGAATTTCGGGATCTGGGTGCGCATCATGCAGCCGGCCTGCGGATCCTGGTCGAACAGGATGAGCTCGTAGCCGAGCGGGGCGAGGTCACGCGCGACCGTCAGCGAGGCGCGGGTTTCGGCAGCCGCGCGCGGATGTCGTCCTTGTAATCGGCGGCGACGCGCTTGAGCCGGCAGATCGCGACCGGCTCGTTCTCCACCCGCACGCGCCGGCACGCCGGCTCGCACGGCCGGTCGCAGGTGCGCCCGAGGATTCCCGGGAACACGTTCGAATGCCAATTGACCATGTAGGCATCGCTATAGCGGCCCGCGGCAATCAACCGGATGTATTCGGGAACGGGCGTGTGCGCCGGACAGGCCCATTGGCAGTCGACCACTTTGTGGAAATAGTCCGGCACCGAGATGTCGGTCGGTTTCATTTCCTCCTCGACCGCGCGTCCCCGGCCTCGCTTCGAGGCAGGTCGCGGAACGGTTTCCTTGGTTCTTGCCCCCGGCTCCGGCGGTTCTGCGCGCCGAATCCGGGGGGAATTTAGTGGACCGAAGCCCGGAATGCCACCTTTATAAGCAGCGATCAAAAGCCTTTGAAAGGCTTGCCGATTTTACCTCTCAACGCGATCCGGCCCGGATTGTGCCCGCCTGCCGCGTCCACCGTCGGCGATGCTCGTGCGGTTTCCACATTCCGATGGAAACCTTTGAAATTCGTTGATCTTGCTGCACACATCGCCGGCGGCCGGGCGCGGATGCCGGGCGCGGATGCAATGCCGCTCGCGCGCCGCCCCGGCAAGGGCTAAATCCGGGCCATGCGCGACATCTTCGACGATCTCTTCCGCGGCGAGCCGATCGACCCCGTGGAAGCCGCGCGCCGGGCGGGGCGGCCGCAACTGCCGCGGCGGTTCTATCGATCGGCCGGGGTCGGGGAAGCGGAGGGCGAGTTCCGGCTCCTGCTCGACGGCCGGCCGGTAAAAACGCCGGCGCGGCATCCTCTCGCCGTCCCGACACGCGCGCTGGCGCAAGCGATTGCGGACGAATGGGAGGCGCAAGGCGAGCACATCGATCCGGCGCGCATGCCGCTCACCCGCCTCGCGAACTCGATCCTCGACGGCGTGAGGACGGCGGCGGCGCCGGTCGCGGCCGAAATCGGCAAATATCTCGCCTCCGACCTGCTGGTCTACCGGGCCGATGTCCCGGGCCTCGCCGCGCGACAGGCCGCGCTATGGCATCCGGTGCTCGATTGGGCGCGCGAGGAGCTCGGTGCGAGCTTCGCCCTGTCGGAGGGCGTGGTGTTCGTCGAGCAGCCGGCAGCCGCGCTCGCCCGCGCCAGACGCGCCGTTCCCGACGACCCATGGCGGCTCGGTGCGCTGCATTCGATGACGGCGCTGACCGGCTCGGCGCTGCTGGCGCTGGCGGTGCTGCGCGGGAGGCTGAGTGTCGAGGACGCATGGCACGCCGCCCATGTCGACGAGGACTGGAATTTCGAGCAATGGGGGCGCGATGCGTTGGCGCTCGAGCGCCGCGTCTTTCGCTTTGCCGAAATGCAGGCGGCCGCAACGCTGCTCGCGGCCATGGAGGAGAAACGTAGCCCGGATGGAGCGCCGCGGAGTGGGGCGTAATCCGGGAAGAGCAAGCTCCGCCCCCGGATTTCGCTGCGCTCCATCCGGGCTACGGGCCGACTCGCGGTAGAATTGGAGCGCTCCGGCGCGTCTGCTATGCCAGCTGGCGAGGCCGGCCACAGGGGACCCGATGAAGGACATCCTCGAAAAGCTCGAGCATCGCCGCGGCCACGCGCGCCTGGGCGGCGGCAAGAAGCGCATCGACGCCCAGCACAAGCGCGGCAAGCTCACCGCGCGCGAGCGCATCGCGCTGCTGCTCGACCGCAACTCGTTCGAGGAGTTCGACATGTTCGTCGAGCACCGCTGCGACGAGTTCGGCATGGCGCAGACCAAAATCCCCGGCGACGGCGTCGTCACCGGATGGGGCACGGTCAACGGCCGCACCGCCTTCGTGTTCGCCAAGGATTTCACCGTGTTCGGCGGCTCTTTGTCCGAGACCCATGCGCTGAAGATGACCAAGATCCAGGACATGGCGCTCAGGGCGCGGGCGCCGATCATCGGCCTGTTCGACGCCGGCGGCGCCCGCATCCAGGAAGGCGTGGCCGCGCTCGGCGGCTACGGCGAAGTGTTCAAGCGCAACGTCATCGCCTCGGGCGTGATCCCGCAGATCTCGGTGATCATGGGGCCGTGCGCGGGCGGCGACGTCTATTCGCCGGCGATGACCGATTTCATCTTCATGGTCGAGGGCACGAGCTACATGTTCGTGACCGGCCCGGACGTGGTGAAAACCGTGACCAACGAGGTCGTCACCTCCGAGGAGCTCGGCGGCGCGGGCGTGCACACCACGAAATCCGGGGTCGCGGACGGCGCCTATGAGAACGACGTCGAATGCCTGCTGCAGATGCGCCGGCTGATCGATTTCCTGCCGGCCAACAATGCCGACGGCGTGCCGGAATGGCCCTCGTTCGACGATGCCGACCGCGAGGACCGCTCGCTCGATACCCTCGTTCCGGAGAATCCCAACAAGCCCTACGACATGAAGGAGCTGATCCTCAAAGTCGTGGACGAAGGCGATTTCTTCGAGATCCAGCCGAGCTTCGGCAAGAACATGGTCACCGGGTTCGGCCGCATCGCCGGGCGCACCGTAGGCTTCGTCGCCAACCAGCCGATGGTGCTCGCCGGCGTGCTCGACACCGACGCCTCGCGCAAGGCGGCGCGCTTCGTGCGGTTCTGCGACGCGTTCAAAATCCCGATCGTGACCTTCGTCGACGTGCCGGGATTCTTGCCGGGCACCGCGCAGGAATACGGCGGGCTGATCAAGCACGGGGCGAAGCTGTTGTTCGCCTACAGCCAGGCGAGTGTGCCGCTGGTCACATTGATCACCCGCAAGGCGTTCGGCGGCGCCTACGACGTCATGGCCTCCAAGCACATCGGCGGCGACGTCAATTACGCCTGGCCGACCGCGCAGATCGCGGTGATGGGCGCCAAGGGCGCGGTCGAGATCATCTTCCGCCAGGACATCGGGGATGCGGAAAAGATCGCGCAGCGAACCCGGGAATACGAGGAGCGGTTCCTCTCGCCGTTCGCCGCCGCCGAGCGCGGCTATATCGACGAGGTGATCCAGCCGCACTCGACGCGGCGCCGCATCGCCCGCGCGCTCGCGATGCTGAAGCACAAGCAGGTCGAGATGCCGGGCCGCAAGCACGACAATCTGCCGCTGTGATCTCCTGACTCGTGTCCCGGGCGCAGCGCGCCGCGTTAGCGGTGCGCTGCTGAACCGGGACCCAGAGGAAAAAGAATGGACCCCGGATCTGCGGTGCAGCGCTCGGGCGCCGCACCGCGTCCTGGGAACGCCGGTGAAGTCATGAACCCTTCCCAAATCGCCCAAGCGCTGCTGGCCTCGGGGTCCGACGCGATCGTCGCCGCCGATCGCGACGGCATCATCCGCCATTGGAACCAGGGCGCCGAGCGCATCTTCGGCCATAGCGCCGCGGAGGCGGTCGGAAAATCGCTCGATCTCATCATCCCGGAGCAGCTGCGCGCGCGGCACTGGGACGGGTATCGTCACGTGATGCAGACCGGGCACAGCCGTTACGGCGAGGGCGATCTGCTCGCCGTCCCGGGGCTGCGCAAGGACAGCAGCCGCGTCTCGCTCGAATTCACGGTCGCGCTGATCCGCAACGAGGCCGGCGAGACGGTCGGGGTCGCGGCGATCCTGCGCGACGTGACCGCGCGCTTCGAGAAGATGAAGGCGTTGCGGACGAAGCTGGCAGGGCGCAGCTGAAAAGCGCGGGTCATTCCGGGGCGCCTGCGTGAGCAGGCGAGCCCGGAACCCATGAACACGGACGGAGCAACGATATACAGGCGGTGGTCATGGGTCCCGGGTACGCGTGCTTGCGCACGCGCCTGGGACGACGGGCCGAGCGGGCCAGCTCACTCCAGCGGCGGCAGCGCGCGCTCGATCTCGGCGCGCCTTTCTTCGTACCACGGCGGCAGCTTGAGCGCGGTGCCGAGGCTCGCCTTGGGCTCGTCGAGCGTGAAGCCCGGATCCTCGGTCGCGATCTCGAACAGCACGCCGCCGGGCTCGCGGAAATAGACCGAGCGGAAATAGCGGCGATCGATCTGGTCGGTCGGCCGCAAGCCGAGGCGGCGCACCGCGTCCGCCATCGCGGCCTGATCGGCGTCGCCGGCGGCGCGGAACGCGACGTGATGCAGCGTGCCGGGGCCGAGCGAGCCTGCGAACGCGGCCGGCACATTGCGCAGATCGACGATGGCGCCCAGCGGGCCTTCGGCAGCAAACCGCTGGCGGGATTCCTCGGATGCTTTCGCGACGAACCCGAGCACTTCGGTCAGCACCTTGGCGGTCGCCGCCGGATTCTCTAGCCACAGCGTGACCCCGAAGAATCCGCGGATCGCGTGCTCAACCGGCACGTCGCCGCCGGCCCAACCGGGCTCGGCCGCGACCGCGCGCGAGCCGACGAGCTCCAGGCGCAGCCCGTGCGGATCGCGCAGTCCGATCAATGTCTCGCCGAAGCGTTTTTCCGGCGCGTCGTGCGGCACGCCTTTCTCGACGAGCCGCGCCGTCCAATAGCCGATCGAGGATTCCGGGATGGCAAACGCGGTCTCGACCGCCTGGCTCACGCCCGGGCGGCCGGCCGGCAGATGGTCCCAGACGAAGAACGTCAGCGCGGTCCCCGGCGCGCCGGTCTCGTTGCCGTAGTAGAGATGCCAGGTGCTCGGATCGTCGAAATTGACCGTACGCTTCACCATTCTCAAGCCCAGCACGCGCGTATAGAACTCCACGTGCCGCCGCGGGCTGCCGGCGATGCCGGTGATGTGGTGAATGCCTGCACTCCGGGCCATGATGGCTGCCATCCGACGCACTGAATCAGCTTACGCCGCTTGCCGGTTGATGACATTGACTTTTCAGGACTGAACCCGCAAAGCCAGCCGGCCGGCCGGGGCCTGGGATAGCAGGGCATGTTCAAGCGCATTCTGATCGCCAACCGCGGCGAGATCGCCTGCCGGATCATCAAGACGGCGAAGCGGCTGGGGATCGAGACGGTCGCGGTCTATTCCGACGCCGACAAGGATGCGCTCCACGTCGAGATGGCCGACGAGGCGGTCCGCATCGGCCCGCCACCCGCGGCGGAAAGCTATCTGGTCATCGAAAAGATCCTCGAGGCCGCCAAGGCGACCGGCGCCGAGGCGGTGCATCCGGGCTACGGTTTTCTTGCCGAGCGCGAAGCCTTTGCGCGGGCGCTCGAGGCCGCCGGCATCGTCTGGCCAAGGTCTCGACCGTGCCCGGCTTCCTCGGCGTGATCGAGGACGAGCGCCATGCCGTGAAAATCGCCGAGGAGATTGGCTATCCGGTGATGATCAAGGCTTCCGCCGGGGGCGGCGGCAAAGGCATGCGGATCGTTAAGCGCAAGCAGGAAGTCGCCGAAGGCTTTGCCCGCGCCCGCTCGGAGGCGAAATCCTCGTTCGGCGATGAAAGGGTGTTCATCGAGAAATTCATCGTCGATCCGCGCCACATCGAGATCCAGGTGCTCGGCGACAAGCACGGCAGCGTCGTCCATCTCGGCGAGCGCGAGTGCTCGATCCAGCGCCGCAACCAAAAAGTCATCGAGGAATCGCCGAGCCCGCTGATCGACGCCGAGACGCGGCGGCGCATGGGCGCCCAGGCGGTCGCGCTGGCCAAAGCGGTCGGCTACGATTCCGCCGGGACCGTCGAGTTCGTCGCCGGCCAGGACAAGAGCTTCTTTTTCCTGGAGATGAATACGCGGCTGCAGGTGGAGCACCCGGTCACCGAGCTCGTCACCGGGATCGATCTCGTCGAGCAGATGATCCGCGTCGCCGCCGGCGAGCCGCTCGCGATCAAACAGCAGGACGTGAAGCTTGCCGGCTGGGCGGTCGAGAGCCGCATCTACGCCGAGGACCCGTTCCGCAGCTTCCTGCCCTCGACCGGCCGGCTGGTGAGATACCGCCCGCCCGAGGAGGGGACCAGCCGCGGCGCGACGGTGCGCAACGACACCGGCGTCTACGAGGGCGGCGAAATCTCGATCTGGTACGACCCCATGATCGCCAAGCTCGTGACATTGGCGGCTTCGCGCGAGCAGGCGATCGACGCGCAGGCGAATGCGCTCGACCAGTTCGCCATCGACGGCATCCGCCACAACATCCCGTTCCTCGCCGCGGTGATGCAGAACGAGCGCTTCCGCGCAGGCAAGCTCTCGACCGCCTTCATCGCGGAGGAGTTTCCGGATGGATTTCGCGGCCGCGAGCCGGACGCCGGGATCGGGGAGCTGATGGCGGCGGTTGCCGCCGCGGTCGACCTGGTCGTGGGAGAGCGCAGGCGAGGAATCTCCGCCCAGCTGCCGAGCCGGCCGGTGCGCAGGGATTCCCGCCGCGTCGTCAAGCTCGGCGAGACCGAGCAGCGGCTCGAGGTCGCGCGCGAAGGCGACACCATCAAGGTGCGGATGTTCGAGGCCGAGAGCCGCGAAAAAAGTACGCACCTGCTGCACTCGGCCTGGAAACCGGGAGGTCTGGTCTGGACCGGCACGGTCGACGAACACCCGGTCGCCGTGCAGGTGCGCGCGGTCCTGAACGGGTTCGACCTCGCCCATCGCGGCGTCCGGGTCCGCGCGTTGGTCTATACCGAGCGCGAAGCGGCGGCTGCGCGGCTGATGCCGGTCAAGGTATCGGCCGATACCGGCAAGAAGCTGCGCTGCCCGATGCCGGGTCTCGTGATCTCGATCGGCGTCAAGGAGGGGCAGCAGGTCCGGGCCGGGGAGACGCTGGCCGTGGTCGAGGCCATGAAGATGGAGAACGTGCTGCGCGCCGAGCAGGACGCCACCGTCTCCCGCGTCCTCGCCAAGCCGGGCGACAGCCTCGCGGTCGACGCGGTCATCCTCGAGTTCGCCTGACTGGGTCGAGAGGCTCGCGACTCCCTCTCCCGCTTGCGGGGGAGGGATGGGGAGGGGGCCCCCTCCCGGCGAGCTTCGCTCGCCGACCTCCCCCGCAAGCGGGAGAGGTGACCGGAGCCAGCATCCAGGCCGCGCGCCGGCCACCAATCCGAATGTCTGCTGCTCACCGCGTGGAATTTGCCGGGGCATCGTGCCACGATCCGCGCATGGATCCCGCAGCCTTGTTCCTGTCCGCCACCGGCCGGCTCGCGCCGCGGCCGTTCGCGATCGGGGCGGCCGTGATCTATGCGGCTAGCCTGGCCTCGCAGACGCTGATCTCGGCGCCGGTCGTCGCCCGCGCCGGGTTCTGGCCGTTCGCCGCCGCCCAGGCGACGCTGCTCTGGGGCTGGTACGCGCTGCATGCCAAACGGCTGCGCGATGCCGACGAGGACGTCGGCGCGGCGGCCGGGATTGCCACGGTCTATGCGCTCGCCATGGTGCTGCTGCTGTTCGTGGCGTTCTTCATCCGGCTCGGCGCGCGTCCCAGCGAAGCGCTCGCGGGCTCGGCGATGCGATGGCTCGGCCCGCTGTCGTTCGGGGTGTTCGGCTCGGGCGAGTTCGGCGGGCTCGGCCTGATCCTGGCGGCGTTCCTCATCGCCGCATTCGCGCCGGCCTTGGTCGCGCTCGCCTTCTCGATCTGGACCGGGATGCGGCCGACCGCGTCCGCCGCGCCGTGAACGCGACGCCCACTCGATCCGACATTGAGAATCTCTGTCCGGGCGCAGATGGGATACGAGGCGGCAGAGGCAGTCTCCACCTCTCCCCGCTGGGGAGAGGGGACCTGCGCTCGCGGCTGCCCGTGAACCGGACGAGGCCATGACGCCCTATTTCGCCTATGGCTCGAACATGAGCAGGACACGCATGGGGCGGCGCTGCCGGCATGCCACGGCGATCGGCCCGGCGCGGCTCGAGGGCTGGCGGTTCCTCGTCACCAGGGACGGCTACGCCTCCGTCGTGCCCGCGCCCGGCGCGGTGGTGCACGGGGTGCTGTGGCGCGTTTCGGCACGCGACCTTGCCGTGTTGAACGCCTACGAGAGCCTCGACAGCGGCCTTTACGTGCGCCGGACGCTTCCCGTGCGGGCCGGTGACCGGATCGTTGCGGCCCTCGTCTATGTCGGGCGCGAGTCCAAGCCGGGAAAACCCCGGCCGGGGTATCAGCGCGCGCTCGTCGCGGCGGCCCGGGAATGGGGGCTGCCGGACCGCTACGTGCAATCGCTCGAACGCTGGGGTCAGCCTTTCGGCACGCGGGCCGCCGAAGTCGGAGAGGCCGGATGAGCGAAAAAATCATTCGGCACGCGATCCTCCGCGGCCGCGTGCAGGGCGTCGGCTTTCGCATGTGGGTCGAGCATCATGCAAGTCTGCATGATCTCGAAGGCTGGGTCAGAAATCGCCGCGACGGCAGCGTCGAGGCCGTGTTCGCCGGGCCCGCATCCGCGGTCGAGCGCATGATCGAGACTTGCCGTCGCGGGCCGCCCGGCTCCCAGGTCGAAGCCGTCGACGTGAGCGAAGCCGGCCCGGAAGTCTTGGCCGAGCGTTATCAGGGCGAGCGCTTTTCCGTGCTGCCGACCCGGTGAGTTGACCGTAGGGTGGGCAAAGCGAAGCGTGCCCACCATTTTATCGCGTGGGCACGGCGCGTTCCACGCCTTTGCTCACCCTACGCCCCATCGGCGAGCGCCACCTGCGTCGCCATCTCGGCCGGATCTCCGGCGGCGAAATCCGTTTTTCCGCACAGCGCCTCGAATTTTTGGCGCAGCACGCGGTCGACCTCGTCCATGCCGGCGCGCACGCCGAGGTCGGCCAGGCTGGTCACGCCGTACCGAGCACCCGAAACCCCGCACGGCACGATGCCGGAGAAATGCGTGAGCTCCGGATCAACGTTGAGCGCGATGCCGTGCAGGGTCACGAAGCGCCGCACCCGGATGCCGATCGCGGCGATTTTTTCCTCGCGGCCTTCGCCCCGATCCGGGCGGCGCACCCACACCCCGATGCGGTCCTCGCGGCGCTCGCCCGCGACCCCGAGTTCCGCCAGCGTGCCGATGATCCAGGCCTCCAGCGTCGCGACGAAGCGGCGGATGTCGGGAACCCGGCGCTTGAGGTCGAGCATCACATAGGCGACCCGCTGGCCCGGACCATGGTAGGTGAATTGCCCGCCGCGGCCGGCGGAAAATACCGGAAATTTGGCTTCGAGCAGTTCCTGCGGCCGGGCGCTGGTGCCCGCGGTATAGAGCGGCGGGTGCTCGACGAGCCATACGAGCTCGGGGGCGCGATTTTGCGCGATCGCTTGCGCGCGGGCAGCCATCACGGCGAGCGCCGCCGGATAGGGCACGAGCGCCCGGCTGCGGCGCCATTCTGGCGGCGGCCACGGCCCGCCGCGGGGCTTGAGATCGATCGGCAGATCGTCGCGAAAGCGAGCCAAGTCAAAGCCTTCCATGGTCCGGCTGCGATCATACTCGCATTCGTTCCGGCGCGCTCCAGGTGTTGCGTTTGGCTCCGGGCGAGCCGCAGACGACTCCCTCCCCTTGAAAAGGGGAGGGATGGGGTGGGGATCGCGACCCCTCCTGGCTCGCCTGCGCGCGATGATCCGAAGTCCGCGGCACGACCCCTGCGGAGCATCGGTCGGACTTCGCCCGGCCGCCTTGTCGCGACCTGACCGATTTGTTACATGCCGTGCGTGCCGCGCCAAAAAAGGCCCGGCATCCAGCCCATCTGCGGTCGTGGCGGAAGTGGTAGACGCGCTAGCTTGAGGTGCTAGTGGGGCGACCCGTGGAGGTTCGAGTCCTCTCGACCGCACCAGGCGGCGCTTATGTGCAGAGCGCCGCGCTGCTGGCGGCAATACGCGGACGCAATCGGCGATGATTCCGGGGAAGGCCAAGCAGTGGGGGCGAACATGCCTGGTGACCCGGTCGACGGCGGGTTTGGTGAGCGTGCTTGCCATCCTCTGCCTCACCGTGATGAGGGCGCCTGCCGAAACGACGCGCGATCAGAAGCTCTTCTCCGCACAGGCTAGCTCGATCAGTGCTGACGAGATGGCGATGCTCCTTGCCACACTCATCATCGCCGAGAGTTCCTGCGGGCTCGAGACTACGGATGTGCCACTGAACGTGGCGGTGCGACGCTATGGATTCAACGTGGTCGATTTTCTGCCCGATGGCCGCTACGCGCCCGTCGTCGAGCTTAAAGCCCGCAAAGCACGTGAGTTCATCCAGGGAACCGGCAGACAATTCGGCTGCCAGGGGCTCATCGAGACGGTGCAGCGTTTTCTTCCCGAGATAGTCCGCAAGTAAGCTCGGCGGCACAGAAATCCGTCGCGCGGGCAGGTGGTTGGGCTGTATTTCCGTCTGCCCGGTTCGGCGCCATCCCATCCCGCCGCGGCCCGAAATGGCCCTTGGTTAGCCATAAATTAAGCCGGGTTTGCGAAGAGTTTCCCGGGCGGGGCGAACGGGTGGAGCATGCTGCTTTCCAGGAGAACAAAGGCCGGGTTGGCGTCTGCGGCGCTGCTCGGCAGCCTCGGCGCGGCGACGTTGGTCGTGGGCGGGAGCATGAACTCGGCCGAGGAGGCGGAGCTTTCGTCCGCCGAAATCGTGGCATTGCGGTTCCCGGAAGATCTCGAGGACGCGGCGTTGTCGGCAGCGCCCGACGCCGCGGCCGATCGCGACGTCGAGCAGCAGGCGCTGTCCATCCTGGCATTCAATCCCGATCCCCTCGGCGTTCCCGGGCCGCAGACCTGGGCGTCGCGTCAGATTCCGGAGCGGGCGAGCGCGCGCGCCGATCCGACCGCGGCCAGCGCGGCGGGGGAGCGGACCGGGAGCATCGCGGTCGCGCCTGCAGGTCGCCCCGCGCCGGCGCCGCGCGCGAAACATCAGCCTGCAACCTTGTTCAACAATGCCCAGATCGCCAGCATCAAGGAGCGGCTCAACCTCAGCGGCGATCAGGAACGATATTGGCCTTCGGTGGAATCCGCGTTGCGCTATATCGGCTGGCGTCATTCCCGCGAACGGCCGGGAGCCCAGCCCCCGACGCTCGATCCCGATGACGTCGAGAGGTTGAAATCCGCGGCGATGCCGCTGATCATGAGCCTGCGCGAGGACCAAAAGCGCGAAGTGCGCATGCTGGCGCACGTCATGGGCCTGGAAAAGATCGCGGCCCAGTTCTGATCCGCGCGGATCGGCCGGCCTGGGCAGGGATCCCGGATCGGACCGGGAGCTAGCCGGGGCGCTGCTCTCTCCCTATCTTTATATCGGAGATGCCGGCGTCGGAACGGCCGGCATGGAGCACCCAATGATCCTGATCGAGCTGATGTTCGGGATGATGCTGGCGGTCTTCCTGCTGCTCGTCCTGCCGTTTTTGCTGCTGATGGCGGGAATCGCCGGGGCGATGCTGCTCTGGTATCTGGCGCCGGCCGTCCTGCTCGCCGCGCTGATCTTCTGGCTGATCTTTCCTGGCAGCCATGGGCTTGCGATCCTGCTGCTCGTGCTCATCCTCGGGCTTTTCCTGATCGAGCGGCGGTCGCGGCGCGGCTATCCGTAGCCTCTCCTAGAGCCAGCACCGAGCGGGCGCATTGCGCCCGCGTAATGCGGATGGCATTTCCGGATCAAGCGCCGCTCTCGCGCCGCCGCATCCTGGCTACGGTAATTCGAGGGTACTGCCCGCGATCAGTAGCTTGGTGCGTCTCTCGCGTTGGGGTCCGGCGTGTGCGCGACGAATTTCGGCCGCAACGGGGAAGGATGGGCCGGACGAACCGAAGTCGGTGCGGCTCGCATCTTCGCGGCGGCGGGCCGTGGCTTGAGGTGGGTCGACCACGGCGACGCGGCGACCATCGAAGCGAGGGTCTCCTCGGGAGCAACGAGCTCGTCGGCCAGCTCCTCGGTACTGAGCGCCACGGTCAGCTCTCCGAGGCCGGAGGGCAGCCCGAACGAGGGAACCGGCTGCACCGGCTGCATCCAAAGCCCGGCACTCATCGGCAGCATGGGTTCGTTCTCGGGCTCCGCCGCGGCAAGCCGCGCCAGAATTTGCGAGTCGAACAAGCTCGCCATGTCGGACGGGATCGGCGTCGGCACGGCGAGGGGCGACCGGAACGGATGCGGCCAGCCGAAGCTTTGCACGCTCGGCGCGTTCGGCTTCGAGCTTTCCGCGGTGAGCACCGTCGGCCACGCGGGTTTTACCGGCTTGTGCATCACCCAGTTCTCGGGCTCGGTGACGGTCCGCGGCCGATCGGGCCCTGCCGGCACCACCTGGACGATGCGATAGCCGCGCGCTTTGAGCTCGCGCAGCAGCCGCGGAAGCATCAGCGCGGTTGCCGGCTGGATGTCGTGCAGCAGCAGGACGCCCTTGCCCTTCTCCTCGAGCCGCTGCAGCGCGCGATGCAGCACCTGCTGCGCGCTGATGTGGGTCCAGTCGTCGGCGACGAAGTCCGCGCTCCAGACCATGATGGAATGCGACGCAAGATACGCTTCGACCGCACGCGAGCGGCCGAGCCCGGGAAAGCGGAAGAACGGCCCGAGCGCCCGCGCGTCGCCGAGCGCGCCGGTGATCGACTGGATGCCCTGCTCGACCTCCTGCTGGGCGCCGGCCAGCGTCAGCCTGGTGAAGATGCGCGGGTGGTTCTGACTGTGGGAGGCGACGGTGTGGCCTTCGTTGTAGACGCGCCGCACCGTCGCCGGGTAGGCGTGCGCTTGGCGTCCGACCATGAAGAACGTCGCCTTCACGCATTCGGCGGCGAGCGTCTCCAGAACGCGATCGGTATAGGGCGGCAGCGGCCCGTCGTCGAACGAGAGGACCACTTCCTTGTCGGCGAGCGGCAGCGTCTCCGGATATTGCATGGTGCCGATGCGGGCGTGCTCTTTGGGTGCGACGACGAGCACGCGCTCGGTGCCGAGCGCATCGGGGCGGCCGCCGGGACATTCGGCTGCAAGCGCCGAGGTGCCCATCAGCGTGGCCATCACAAGACTTGCGGCGAGGCTGCGCATTGCAACATCCATCGGACGAGCCTGGCTGCGACCGGCGATTCCGGGAAGGGCGGGGGCTGAAGCCTCTCCGGTCCGCAAACGGTGCCGCGACCCTAAGCAGCCGCGATTAAACGCACCGTTAAGGCGCCGAATCCATCCCCGATTTTCCCGCACCTCCGGAGATGGTTTACGGCCTCCATGTCCATTCCGTGGCAACAAAATGGGTCCAAGGAGGCTTTTTCGGCGGGGCTGCGGCTTTTCCGCAACAGACCGGCTGTAGGGTGGGCAAAAGCCTGCCCCCGCGAAAGCGGGGGGCGCGGAAACGCGCCGTGCCCACCACGGTTCAAATTCCGGTGGGCACGGCCCGCCAGGGCCTTCCGCCGGGGTCGAGTCTCCATGCAAGCGGGCCTTTGCCCATTCTACCGGCTGCCTGCCGGATTCACCGGCACGACATGAACCACCCGGAACCCGCGGGCCTTCAGCGCACGAAGCAATGCCGGGAGCATGGCTGCGGTCTGCCGCTTGGTGTCGTGGAACAGCACGATGCCGCCGCGAGCTTGTTCGAGCCGGCGCAGCACGAGGCGGAGTTCGGCGTCCGGGCTCATCGGATTCCAGTCGCTCGCCCATAGATCGGCACCGAACACGACGATGCGGCGGCGCGCCAGATAATCGAGCAGCGCCGGGCTGGAGGCGAAACCCGGAAACCGGAAGAACGGCGTGACCGGTTGCGACTCGCGTTTCCCGTACAACACGCCATCGACGGCCGCGATGCCGCGGTCGATCTCCGCCTCCGCCGCGCTCGCCCCGATCCGGCTCAGCAGGGGATGCGACCACGTGTGGTGCGCGACCGTGTGACCTTCGGAGAGCTCGCGGCGCAGGATGTCCGGATGAGCGAGTGCGTTGCGGCCGAGGACGAAGAACGTCGCTCTGACGCATTCGGCTCGCAGCGCATCGAGGATCTTCGCGGTCGTACCCGGCCAGGGTCCGTCGTCGAAGGTGAGCACCACTTCCCGGCGGTCGAGGGCAAGCGTCGCGGCGAATTGCTTGCGGCCCACCCGAGGAAAAGCCGCCGGGTCGACTGCAAGAACCCGGCTCGTCCCCAGCGCATCGGCCGCGCATTCGGCCGCGGCCTGCGCGCCCGCAACGAGGAGCAGGGAAATCCCAAAGCTTGTCATCCCGGTCAAGGCCGCGCAGCGGCCGCGAGCCGGGATCCATGACCACCAATTTCGCAATTCGCACGCCCTTTGGTCATGGGTCCCCGCAACGGGGCACCCCGTCGCGCGTGCGTGACGGGGACCCCGCGCGGGGACGACGGCGACACGTATTTTGCCACCTTGTCTCTCCATCTATAACATTCTGGAGCAGCAATAGGAGGGCGAGGCCATGATCGCCAACGCTTGGCGGGGCTTCGATTTCGGTCTCGGCGAGCACGTCGATGCCCTGCGCGACAGCGTGCAAAGCTTCACCGCCGACCGGATCGCGCCGCGGGCCGACGAGATCGACCGCACCAACAAGTTTCCACGCGACCTGTGGCCCGAGCTCGGCCGGCTGGGATTGCTCGGGATCACGGTCGAGGAGGAATACGGCGGCACCGGCATGGGCTATCTCGAGCATTGCGTCGCCATGGAGGAGATCTCGCGCGGCTCGGCCGCGGTCGGATTGTCCTATGGGGCGCACTCCAACCTCTGCGTCAACCAGCTGCGGCGCAACGGAACCGAGCCGCAGAAGCGGCGCTACCTTCCCGAGCTGATCTCCGGCGAGCACGTCGGCGCCCTGGCGATGTCGGAGCCGGGCGCCGGGTCCGACGTCGTCGGCATGCGCACCCGCGCGGAACGCCGCGGCGACCGCTATGTGCTCAACGGCTCGAAAATGTGGATCACCAACGGGCCCGAGGCCGAGACCCTCGTGGTCTACGCCAAGACCGACCCGAGCGCGGGCGCGCGCGGTTCTCCACTGCGCAAAAGCTCGACAAGCTCGGCATGCGCGGATCCGACACCTGCGAGCTCGTGTTCCAGGATTGCGAAGTGCCGGAAGAGAACGTGCTCGGCAAGCTCAACGACGGCGTCAAGGTGCTGATGTCGGGCCTCGATTACGAGCGCGCCGTGCTCGCCGCCGGGCCGCTCGGCATCATGCAAGCTTGCATGGACGCGGTGCTGCCCTATGTGCACGAGCGCAAGCAGTTCGGCGAGCCGATCGGCAGCTTCCAGATCATGCAGGCCAAGCTCGCCGACATGTATGTCACGATGAACGCCGCCAAGGCCTATGTCTATTCGGTGGCGCGCGCCTGCGACCGCGGCGAAACCACGCGCGAGGACGCCGCCGGCGCCATCCTGTTCGCGGCCGAGAAGGCGACCGCGATCGCG